>JAEMPT010000124.1 GCA_022759165.1 Thermoprotei archaeon | reverse complement strand
GAGGAAAATCAACAATACTTATAAACCTATATGAAACTTAAAGCAGTTTCAGTACGGCCTCGCCTTTCATGCAGGAGGAGGTCAGAATTGTATTTCAACTTTCAATTAGACGGATTTCTGGTGAATGAAGCGTGAAGAAAAAATTTATGCTATTACTGCTATCAATAGCGATAGTGCAGCTAGTCGCCTTATCTATATCCTCATTGGCAGCGGTAAGCGTGCCGAAAGAGGTCACATTTTACGAGTTTGGCGAGAGCACTTGCCCCCATTGCACGGCTTTGCTTAACTTATTTGCCAATAATTTCCCAAACAATACAGTATTCTGCGATATCGCCACCAGCCAAACATGCTTAAATAGGTTTTCTAATTGGTTAGGCTTTTCATCCTTTCCAGGAAGCGTTCCTCAAACTTTCGTAATCTACAATAAAACCTACATTCTAGGTATTGTAATTGGTGAGGTTGATAATGCCACCTTTTGGGCTAACATAGCTCTCTCTCAACCCAATGAAGCTCGTTTTCCCGTTTACGCGGGCGATCAACTATGGGGGTACGTCAATGGATCCGTTGTAGCGCAACAATACATAATAAATACATTTCTATATCCTTCGGCAAATAACACAAACACCTCTACAACTACCCAACCTTCAACAAACCAGACCCAATCGGGGGGAGGAATGAGCTATAAATCATTCATAACCTCCCTTGCGTCCCTCGCTATAACGGATGCAGTTAACATATGCGTGATATCGATATATACGCTACTTTTAGCGTCGATAGCAACGAGGAGCTCTAAGAGAAGGGCCGTTCTCTCAGGTTTACTCTTCACCTTAGGTGTTTTCAGTGGATACATGATCCTGGGGCTAGGGTTATTAAAGCTCATTGCTGCCCTAGGAGGTCTCCCAACACTCATTATTAGATATTTACTTGCTGCCTATGGGATCATTTTGATAGTCAGCTCGGTCTATTCGTATGTAAAAAGTAAAACCTGCAAAACATGTAAAGAGGAGGGCATTCTGGGGAAGCTATTCTCCGCCGGAAAATGGATCGAGAAGTCACCGACCTTACATTATCTATTTGGTCTAGCTATATCAATCGCTCTCATACCGTGTTCCGCAGGCCCATATCTCGTTTTCTTAGTGATGCTTTCCAGCATAACTGGCATAGCTAAGATGTTGTATCTACTAGTATATGTCTTGATTTTCGTTGCTCCCTTGTTGATATTCCTAGAAGTAGTCGTCTTGACGATGAAAGCGGTTCCAGAAAGCAAGGTAAAGTTAGTTCGCAGCATTATCGTTCCTCTAGCAGGTATACTGTTAATCATCGTCTCTCTTGGTTTATTCTGACTGCCCCACCTTGAGATGAGGCTCATTCCGAATGTAAATGCCTTATCTAGAATGTTTTCAGGGCTATGCTATCAGGAACTTGAAAAGAAAAGCTTTTAATCTGTCTTTTTCGTTGCTCTTTGTTGATATTCCTAGAAGTGGTCGTATCGAACTCTCTATGCGATGATGAGTGAGGAGGGCCTAGTCTGTAGTATGAGCAACAACCATTCAAATTGAAAAAATACCTTGCGCGGAATCTCCGATGCCCTCTAAAAAAGAACAAGCAAACTCATGAAAAAGACGCCGGAACCTCACGCGCTCTGGGATCATATCCTCGACAACAGGAAAAGATCAGAAAAACTTTAGGGGAATGTTTCATGAAGGTAAGGCTTAAACTTAATGAGTCTCCATTTGGGCCATCCCCCTTAGCCGTGGAAATGGCTAAAAAATATGCGGAATTCTCTAATTTGTATGACGTAGAAGATCTAAGGGAAGCCTTAATTAAGGAGCTGGCGAGATATAGCGGAGTTGACGAGGAAAAAATAGAGCTTTTCTCCGGTTCATCCCACGCTCTTTCTCTTTTATTCATTTATGCCAAGGCTAGCAACACACCAATCACCATGCCTTTTCCGACTTTCCATGTTCTCTATGGTCTCGCTGACGCATATAAAATAGATATAAGAGACGTCCCATTGAAGGGCAAGGAATTTTTGCTGGATGAAGAGAAACTGCTCGCTTCATCCGAAGGCTCTATAGTATATATCTCTAATCCAAACAACCCGACATCCAACATGCTAATAGAAAACGAGGACCTTTTAGTAAGGCTTTCGAAAAGAGCTAGGCTTGTTATCTTGGACGAGGCTTACTACGAGTTTTCGGGAAAAACGTTCTCAAATCTGACTTTCGAGTTAGAGAATCTCATTATTATAAGGACACTCTCGAAAGCATTCAATATTGCAGGAGCAAGAGTAGGTTATACTATATCGAGCAAAGAAGCAAAGCAATTGCTAAATAGCTTAAGAATAGGTTATGAAGTTCCCGTCGTCTCTCAAGCGTTGGCGTTGGGCGCCCTCAGAGATATTGATACAATGAAGAGAACAGTTAGCTACATAATTAGGGTAAGAGAAGAGACAATGAAGAAGCTTTTAGACATCGGAATTCATACGATTCCTAGTTTCACGAACTTTCTCTATTTGGAGTTGCCATGCGAGTGTATGAAAGTTAAGGAGGCATTGGATGAGAACGGTTTTGAGGTTTTCTGTCTCTCGGAAGTGTCTAGATTTAAAAAGCCTTTTGAAAGGTCAATGAGGGTTTCTGTTGGGAGGGAAGAGGATATGGAGAGGTTTCTTGAAAAATTGAGCATTTGGGCAAAACATCTTCAAATCTTTTGAAAAAAGGAACTAGATCCCCTAGAATCTAACTTTCTCACGTCCTACAGCACAAGAGTTCCCAGCATATATTCTTGCTTACGCTTATCATTTATTATACATCCAGAAAACCCAAGAACCTTCTCTATCTTATCATATTTCAGCTTAATAGCTCTTCTAAAAATCTCATTTTTCTTAGGGGGAAATACCCGATTATAACTGAAAACCTCGCCGTGAATAGCGAAGAAGGTGGGAAAAATTTTAACTCTATACTGGGTTAGAAATCTCAGAGGATGTTCCAATGACCTATGAGC
>JAEMPT010000111.1 GCA_022759165.1 Thermoprotei archaeon | reverse complement strand
TATATAAAATATTATGATATCCTTTCTCGTGGGGGACAAATAACGAGAGTAGCTATCGTTTCCGCGAAAAGCTTGGGAGGAGCGTATGAGGATACTTTTGGAGTCAGGATGCCCCCTCTGGCTGCCGCTTGCCTCGCAGGAGTTGCCAAGGAAAAGGGCTTTGAGGCGAAATTCTTCGATGCTTCTTCAAAGAAAGGAAAGCTAGATTCTTTTTTCTCTGAAATTTATGATTACGACCCAGATGTCATAGGATTCATATTGAACGCTTCAAGCTTTTCCAAACCATCGATTGAGCTAGCAAAAAAATTGCGCGGCCTATCTAGCGTTATAGTAGCAGGCGGGCATCATGCTACCTTTTCATATTCATCGGTATTGAGAAATGGGTTCGATGTCGTTTTTTTGGGAGAAGGAGAGAGGACCTTTGGAGAATTCCTAGATAAGTTGAAGAAGGGAGAGGATTGGAAGGATATAAGAGGCTTGGCCTACATAGAAGGCGAAAAAGTTACGAGCAACGGGCTGCCAGAAATGGTGGAAAAGTTAGACGAGTTGCCTATGCCCGCGTTCGAAGTTTACGAGAGGGAAAATTATAAGATGAAGCTCTTAGACCCTGAGGAAAGCATTATGACCGTTGAGACATCCAGGGGTTGTCCTTATAACTGTGAATACTGCTCCGTAACAAAGATGTGGGGAGCCAAGTGGAGGCTTAAGAGCGCAGAAAGGGTTATCAATGAACTGAAGAAGGTCAAGGAGCTCGGTTATAAGTGGGTTTTCTTTGTAGATGACAACTTTATCATCCCAGTCAAGAGCATAATTTCGGAAAGGATTGGCTTGCTACAGAAAATAATAAAGGAAGGTCTGAACTCTCTTCGTTATATGGTTCAGCTTAGGGCCGACTTCGTCGCTAAAAATGAATGGCTACCTTCTTTATTGTATGATGCTGGTGTTAGAGTAGCATTCCTCGGGATAGAGTCAGGCGACCCGGAGACTTTGAGAAGCATGAGGAAAAACCTCATTCCTGAGCAATCAGCGAAAGCTGTTCAGCTCCTCTCAAGTAATGGAATAATAGTTCATGGGGGCTTCATACTCGGTGCACCCTATGAGAGCAAAGAAGCGATGAAAAGAACAATAAGATTTGCCGAGGGGCTAATAGGTTATGGGCTCGATTCGGCGCAGTTTTCTATTTATACTCCCCTACCCGGTACGGATGCATTCATGAGAGCTGCTTCTAAAGGAGATCTTCTCACATTGAATTGGGATCTTTACGATGTGCTACATCCAGTTATGCGCACCAATATTTCTCCCGCTAAGCTATTTCTAATACAGAGATGGGCAAGTTACAGATTTTTCATTGAAAAGGGAATATATAGTTTCAAAAAAGGCTCGTTTTTTTCTCCCCCGAGAACCGAGAAAGAGAAATTTCTTAATACAGGGAAAAAATTCCTAATGAAAAAAATCCCATCTTATGTAATCGGATTGATGAAGTTGCCTTTCTCGGCCCTTTCTATATATGTGAAGCTCAAAAGAGGGCTAAGCGAAGAGGAGAGAATAGAAGTAAGAGAAATAGTAAACGATACTATATCAATTTTGCCAAAGCCGCAGAAACTCACTGAAAGCTCGCCCATCGTAGGCAAAGGGATATGATTTTGCATCTTAGTGATAAGTTACAAATTCATTTTTAATTTGAAATTTTTAATCATAACAGATAAAGACTTTTCTTATCTTTTTTCCTTTTACTTAAATGTTGTGTATTCGTTTTTCTTCCGATTCTTTAGATATTTTTTGAGGAATGAATCTTTGCTTTCTTCTCTGTACTTTTCAATTGGCTTCCTTCATCTATATTGTTATTGCTTATCATACTTATTTTCTTGATCTTTTCATTTTTTGGGCCCCTAGGTTCAACTAATACTTTAGCATCCTTATCTATAACTTTGGACTTACTTATCTCTTCGTTTGTAATTTTCGCTTTCTTTTGTGCTTGTGTTACATGGAGAATTTTATGAGAAGGATGCGGAAGCCTTATTTTAGCTTCACTGACAATTTCTTTTAATTTAGCATATCCAGGTGCATTTCTTCTTAAAGATTCAATTTCTCTGCTCTGTGAAGTCTTACCGCTAGTGCTTGGAAGAAAATACAAGAAGCGCTTCATAGTAGACCTGATGGGGCCTGACAAGGAGCTTAACCCAAATATTCCAAGAATGTTGGGCAGGATTCCTATTATAACAGGGTATAATACTCCGAAAGTCATACTTTTTCCAGGAAGTAACTTTTCCATTATCAAGAGGAATAATGCTGATATTGGGCCGGCGAGCATTAATCCTCCGAGCATTCCGGTGATTTGCCTCACAGCCCCTTTTAATCCTGGGTGTAGGTAAGCTATCGATAGTAAAGGAGATGCGGTTATTATTGTTAGAATCAAAAAATACCTCATATATACGAAAACGCTCGCTATTATGAGGAAGAAGACGAGCATCGCAGCGTAATTGGCTATAAATGGCACAAAATAACCGAGAGCTATTCCCAAAGCTATCTCAAGCATGAACCAACCCAGCACCCAACTCAGATCTATTGCGCTTATAAGATTATAGCTAACAGCGTTCAGTGCCTCAGCTGTAGCGTTATACACATATGGAGCCAAAAAAGCAATAGAAATCGCTATGATTGTATCCTTAAAACTAGAAACGATCCCCTCCGCAGGGTCCATTTCTTCAACGAACCCCCAAGCGATTTTAAATGCTAGAAAGATGCCGAAAGCGCCCATGCTGAGCTCCATAACAGAATCATAAATGTCGCGCAACTCCCCTTGCTCTGGAAAAGTTGGATCCTCGACTAATTTCTCTACGTCGATTGATGGAACCACTGCGGAAGCTTTGCTTATGAATCCGCACATAAATGTAAAGGGAAGGTCCACGGGGCAGTAGTCAGAATTTTGAACCGATATCGCCAAGGCATTCATACCATCTCTTCCAGAGCTGTCTACCTCTCAGACCAAAATAGTTCCAGACATCGCTGGAAGGGAAGGTGA
>JAEMPT010000075.1 GCA_022759165.1 Thermoprotei archaeon | reverse complement strand
TCCAATATAGACGATAAATTAGTGACAGATTTTTTTGTATTCTCCAGTCCATCCATAAAAACCTCTTTCGCAAGCTGCATTTCACCTAAGGTCCAGTTGTTTATCAGATAATAACAGGCCTGCCGCTTAGTGTCAGCCAAGAGCTGCCTTAATCTCCTCAGTCCTCCGCCCCCTTCCTCCATCGAGGATCCCGTTTCTCCCATCATTTTGCTTCCTCACTTTCCCACAGAATATGGACATTTTCGTATTTCATTGTTATTCCAACAATCTTTGAAGTTAATGTGGTAAGCCACTCTAATGAATTGGTATATATGAGCCGGGTAGAGCCCGATTCGTCTACAACGTTGACCTCATAAATAGAGTTAGTGTGAAGTTCGCTATTCATGGAACCAAGCTCCACAGAGGGCGTGGGAACTGTATCGGGACGAATCAATACAAACTCTTGAAATTCGTCATCTACAGCGTTTAGAGTCCTTAACTGAGGAATGACACGTTGAGACATTCTTGAAAGTATATCTTGAATGTCCTTGGCTACAAAATAAGCAGAAGATACCATTACTCCATGCGAAGGGTCTATACTGAATTCTGCTTTATAGATCTTCCAGTCATTTGTCATTTTGTCTCCAATTGCATATATAATTCTTTCTCCAATAATTGCCTATATAATTCTTTCTCTTGATCGCTTAGATTAGTCTTTGGGGTAATCGCAATTTCATAATAAAAATCTCCACGTCCTACCCCTTGAAATCTCGGCATGCCCTTCCCTTTGATAACAAATTTAGTGCCACTAGAGGTCCCCTCTGGAATTTCAACTGTGCTTTGACATAGAAAATTATTTATCTCCACTGTCCCTCCCAACGTAGCTTTAGCCGGAGAAAGGGTTAATTTATAAATAATATCGTCACCGTTTCTTATGAAATCATCATGAGGTTGCGTTATTACATGTACAAACAAGTCCCCCTTAACCTCTCCATAGCCTGGGAAGCCGCCAGAGCCGCCATGGCCAGGTACGCGCATGTGTATGTCCGGTGGAACGCCAGCGGGGATTGTAACTGATATTACTCGATCTTGTTTTATACTTCCACGCCCAGCGCATTTGGAGCATTTATTTTTTATAATACTCCCTGTCCCCCCACACTCTGGGCAGGTTCGCTGTACTGCAAAATTTCCACGACGGAAACTCTCCATTCCGGTCCCTTGGCAGCGAGGACACTGTATTCTCTCACCTGAAGCGTCTCCCGTTCCATTGCAATCAGGGCAAGGAGAGTCTGCCTTATACTTGACTTCTTTTTCTATCCCACTAAAGGCTTCCTCCAGTGAAATATAAACCACTGTCTCCACGTCTCTAGCTGGCCAAACTCGGCGATTGGGATTAGCTCCATGGAAGACAGAATTCCACATATCCTGAATATCAAATCCTATATCCACCCGTGGCTCTTTTCCAAAAGTATCATATTCTCTTCGTTTGTTCTCATCGGACAAGACAGAATAGGCCTCTGCAATAGCCTTAAATTTTTCTTCTGCCTCCTTACTAGGGTTCCTATCGGGATGATACTTAAGAGCCGCTTTTCTGTACGCTTTTTTAATCTCTTCTTGGGTTGCCTCTTTGGTAACCCCTAGTTCTTGATAGTAATCTGTCATATTTTACTCATTGCCTCTTTCGGCCTTTGTAGGACTCCAGGCTGCATATTTGAGTGTATCTTATCTAGCTCTGTTTGTTCTTCAATGCGCGGCCCATCGTGAAGCTTGAAAAGCCGGTCTTGAAATTCAGAGGGGGTAATCATAAAAGGGTTAGCCCCCAAGAGACGTTTGCCGCAACAGGCACAAACTGATTGGGTCACGGGATCGACATATCTCCATCTAATTCCCATTTCTTTCTCTTCTTCGGTGGGCTGTGAAAGTCTAAGAGGAGTTATAATCTCATATCCAGGCTCAAACTTAAAACGGACTCCGCATATAGCGCATTCATGCCAATAAAGCCATGCTTTTGTTTCTCTGACTGGTACGTATTTATTGCTATTCGGTCTTCGCATAATTCCCTCCGTCACAAACAATATAATTAATCTGAATATATTTGTCAACTGCGTGAATGGCCATATAACAATAAGACCGCCACAAAAATATTGGTTGATTTCGTGGCGGCCAGATAATCTTAAACTATTGTTTTTTTAGCTCAAAAAGCAATATGCGAATGGCAAATAGTTCTAGGGCAGTTGGCCAATATCTCGTTTTGTTTTCCGTTTCATTGTCCCATTCGTTGAATTTTTTAAGCGCTTCCTCTTTGAGTTGGGCCAATTGCTTGTCGTGAATGTCGATATTCAAAGAGACTTTCATTATAGCACCTGACAAAAAGCAGCGAATTCTAACGCTATTTTGGCCAATGTTCCCTCGTAACAGGTAAATAAATCCCAAATGCTCTCCGAGGGACCGGTTAAAGAGAGAATTCCGTTCTTAAGGAATTTTCGGTTACAGACATCTACTACGTAAGCGGCACAATCTTCATATTCTGATCGCTTAGAAAATAAATAAGCAAAAATCCATGGCAAAGTTAGGGCAGCTGATTTGGCACTCGACATGCCCAAACGTACATTCTCTCCTATTTCGTTTTTATGCCTATAATTTTCCCTTATGACCCTCTCTAGGTTCTGCTTTGTGAACTCACTGTCAGCAAAAGCAATTGGGAGTAATTCAAATCCATTAATTACATCAACCATCGCCTCCATGTAAGAGATAGTAATGCTATTGTTGATTATTAATGGAGTATAAGTGGGATAGACGGAATAAGGAGCAGAGATAGCCGTTCCCGTTCCCACGGCAATATATGGACCAGTTGTGGAAACTTGCATATCAACTGTGCCCGTTGTGGTCGAGATTTGGACATTTTCGAATTGTGTTGACATCACATTTCCTCCTATCTTTCTGAAAGCGGCTTTACTGCAAGTTCCTCACGTTCCATCTCTTTTAGTCTAGCATTTATCTTAGAGCTAAATACTGCCGGTGACTCCGCTTTAATTTCATGCAAGAAGTTACTAGCTTTATTCAACATTTT
>JAEMPT010000030.1 GCA_022759165.1 Thermoprotei archaeon | reverse complement strand
TCTTGGGTAACTGATGAAGAGGACGAGAACATAATAAAAGAAGGGTGCTTCCTCTATGATAATGGAGAGGTAAAGCGTGTGCTAGGAATCTATTATGCACCGAGACGTCTCAATTTACCAATAAAGACAGGAAGGATGATAAACCTAGTATTAGACGACGCTAGGAAAGTGATAGAGGATTACGCGAATTTTGCAAAAGCTCAATTCAATAGGTACTTCGACCCTAACAGGTGGTTGATCAAGTGGTACAACCATCATGTCAGGATATACAATTACAACAATCTCATTAAGGGGAGGCAAATCGAGTTCCCATTGGTCGGTCAAGATTATAGATTAGTTATAGTAAAAATTCCACCGTTCAGGAAAAAATTGCCAGTTAAAAAGTCTGCTGAACTTACAATTGGTGATGGGACGATAAAGTTCGATAATGAGGTCTATATATTCAAGCCATATAGCTTCGGTGGTGAGGCGTATATCATTTATCCAAGAAAATTGACGCATACTAAGTTAGGATCTGGAACAGTAACATTATATGGAGGTAATGTATACCTAGTAACTTATCGTCGAATACCAAAACCGAGACCCTTGATAGATGACTTACTCTAAAAGAGAAAACTTTTTTAACCCATATTGTATTAAATTAGATTAGGATATGGCCAGGGCTTGTGAGTGGCCTTTCGTGCCAGGCGTTGTGTAGTCCCCAGGTTGTTGGGAGGGCTTGTGTGTGGCCCTTATATGTCCCTCCTTAATATTGATATGAATTTGTCTATAGTATGAATTTATTTCTCGTTTTAACGAAATAAAACCCCAGTTAAGTTTCTAATATCATTTTTTCAGTAAACAGTGAGATTTATATTCCATCTACATAGTTAGTTAAATGTTCGATCATATAACCTCTCAAGGGTGCAAATAATGGAGAGGAGTTCTAGTTCGCTATCATTTTGTAAGGTATTGGACAATTTTGACAACCCACTCTTTTCAGTTGTTATGAAAAACGATAACATACTCATTCTAGAAAAGGATAAAAACAAACCAATCCTCCTAATCTCTTGCCCTCCAAAGGACAACACAGATCCCCTTTCTATCAATTATTTATCAAAGGCTATCTGCGACGCTCAAGCTGTCAAGGCCGAATATGGACTAACCCCATTTATTGCGACAATTAGTCCTACAGTCATCGCAGTTTATACCCCAATAGAAAACATGTGTAAAAAGACACTTTCGCTGAGCGAGTATTCCATGATAATTTCACGATATCGTTTAACAATAATTCACACCAAGCGGAGCGAACTCGAAGATTTGTTAAACGAAATAACTAAGGGAGAAATTGAGAAGAAAAGGAAGGATATTCAAAACTATTTGATTACATATTTAAGAGACTATGTATTGAAATTGATTATAGACTATCTCGAGACGCATAAGGATCTTTTCATGCGGCCCGAGGTTTTCTCGAGGCTAAACGAGGAGGCTAAGAAGCTGGGCTATGAAAATGGCGTCTCTACTGATAAAGGAGCTAAGGGAAGCCTATATTTGGACAACTTACTCCGAATGATGGCTTACGTTCTCATAGATAAAATAATATTTTACAAAATCTTAGAAAATTACTATGACATAAGAAAGCTCGTTCCTTTATACAAAAGCGGGGTCGTAAGGAATAATGCGGAGTACTTAGCTAAGCTGAATGAGCTATTTAGAGAGGCCAAGGCCAAATTAGGGAATCTCGACGCGATATTCGACGCGGGCATATACGACCTAATACAGCTCGGTGAGGACAGTGAAATCGCTCAAGTACTCGATTCATTGATCGTCCTCTTAGAATCTCAAGACCTGAACCATTTCATCAAGATCGTGGGGTATATCTATGAGAGTTTAATCCCTCCCGAAGAAAGGCATAAGTTGGGACAGTTCTACACTCCTCCTCCAATAGCTGAATTGATTGTGAAGTGGGCTGTCAGGGGCCCTGATTACAAGGTCTTAGACGCGGGGACAGGTTCGGGTACATTCATTTCTGAGGCTTATGATAGGTTGTTTTATCTCAGGACTGGGAAAGAAATCGACATAGCTAATGGGGTAATTCCCTCACAATCTGAGCACTCTGAGATATTAGAGAAATTATACGCAGTGGACGTCGCCCCCTTCGCGGTACACTTGACCGCGATCAGGCTCGCTCTGAAAGCTCCTCAATACCCAGCTAAGAAAATGAACTTGCTTGTCAGGGACTTTTTCAAAATAAGGCCAGCACAAGGTGTACTGCTTTCTTACAATGTTATGAGAGGCGTCGAAAATGGGGGAGTTACATTCGTGAATTTTGATGCGGTAATAGGCAACCCCCCTTACACTAGGTGGCTCGACCTGAGCAGTGAGGAAAGGAGGACAATAAGGGATGTACTTTCAAAAGAGCTGAACAAATATGGACTGATAACGAAAGGGCCAGAGGGTTTGCCATTATACGTTTACTGGATAGTCCACGCTGAAAGGTTTCTCAAGGATCATGGGAAGCTCGGGATGATTATCAGCAATATGTGGTTGCAGACCGATTATGGCAAGGACTTTGGGAAATTCTTGCTGAGCCGCTTCAAGATAAAAGCGTTGATCGATGTCACACCGAAGATCTTCGACGCGTGGGTAACGACAGTAATATTGTTGGCTGAAAAGGAAGCTAACCCGATCGAGAGAGCAAATAATAAGGTGTTGGTCGCTAGGGTAACAGCTCTCGACGAGAAAGAGATAACTGAAACCTTGAAATGCGTTGAGAGGTCTTTCGAGCGAAACTATGAGTTCGATGAGAGCAGATTAAAGGAGTGTAAAGGGTTATGGTTTAAATTCGTTAAGCAGTCCGAAATTCGGACAGACCGAAAATGGATCACGCTGTTCTTCAACACGTCAGCGTATGATGAATTGGAGAAGCTGGTAAAAGAAGGAAAAATGATAAGGCTAGGAGAGTGGTTTGAACCGAGCCGCGGTAATGGTGTCTATGAATGTCTATCGAACTGGAAGATTCTGGGCAGTTCGCATGCCCATGGTGCTAAGGAATTCTTTAGATTCGATGA
>JAEMPT010000047.1 GCA_022759165.1 Thermoprotei archaeon | reverse complement strand
ATTTTCTTCTGCTTGCTAGGACTAACGGTAGGAGGTGCGTGGTTCGGCGGATATTCGTGGTTCGGGGGAGGAAGATCCCCTATCGCTTCCCTGACTGTAATTCTTCTCCCGCATGTTCTTGGAGATATCGGAATATTTGAGAGGAAAAGCCTAGTTCGCCTGCTGGGCGTGCAGTAGTCCTCGGCCCTTAGCACATTGAATAAGACCTTTCCGTACCCCGCTCTTCTGGCCTCTCTTATTAGTGCTTCCTTTAGGGGACCCTCAGTTATAGCTGGGACATTCTCCATAACCCAAATTTTCGGCCTTAGCTCGCCGATAATCCTGAAAAAGCTAAGCGTTAGTGTTCCGGCTGGATCGGAATAAAGCCGATCAAGAGGATCTTTTTTTCTTCCCTTGTTCGCAGCTGTGTACGGCTCACATGGAGGGCTCCCTATTACCACATCAAATTCTCCAGCTAGACTCAGAAGGAGATCCCCTGTAAGTTCCTTTATATCTTCGGAAAGCACGATGGCATCTGGAAAGTTAGCTTTGTAAGTCCTCGCTGCGGCCTTAAGGCTATCAATTCCAATTGCTATTTTGAAGCCTTTTTCAGCGAAGCCCCTCGCGAAGCCACCTCCTCCACAGAAGAGATCAGCTACTTTGTATCCTTCTGAGCTCATCGGCGAGCTCCTCTTCGAGCTTCCTCACATATTTTTCAAGCAAAATCACTTGTTGAGTTCTATCTATGTAGTCAAGGGGAATATGGCATATTGGGCAAAAGAAATCGTTCGCTAACGCTTCCTCGAATTTATACTCCCTTCCGCATTTATGGCAAACGTACACAACCCTATTGGAGGACTCATAGGCCAGCCTCTGCTTGAGCTTCTTGAGCACCTCTTTCTTCCTTTCGATGAGAGAAACCGATAGCCCCTCCCAATTGATCTTCCAGTAATAAGTATTCCAGTTCGTGCTCTCTTCCTTCATCCTCCTGTAAACGAGGATGTTCAAGTCGTGCAGCTTATAAAGGATCTTTCTCACGATGTTCTTGCTTGCTCCGAGCTTCTCTGCTATCTCATCTTCAGTAAGCTCTCTCCCTTCGTCTCTAAGCAACCTGAATAGCGTCAGTGAGCCCTTAGGCGCAAGCTTGTAAATGAAGCCTTCAAGTGGGTCCTGCGGCTCTTCCTCTTTCGCAAGTTTATCAAATTCAGCACTCATTGGTTCTCTCCTCCCATGCTTTTTACAATTTTCCCCTTTCTAGAGGGCTCTATCACGGCCCTTGCTCCTTCATATTGTATATATAGCTCTTCGCCGTTATATAACCTATCCAAAAAAACAGCCAAAGCTGCAACTTCGCTATGCGGCTGGTTTCCCACCGAAACGTTAATATCAGCCGCCTCATAAACCTCTCGAGGGACTTTCTCAGCGCCCACCACTATCAAAACCGGTCTCTTGAAGCCCCTAACTTCTTCTATGGACTTTTCCAGAGTTTCTCCGTACATTGTAAGATGAACAACTTTTCCGCCCAAGGATTTCCAGTCGCTTATGTATCTCATGTAACCGAGCCCACATGAAAAATGTTTCAAGCCTTTTCCCCACATATCCTCGATGTAAGCAAGGCTCCTGAGCACGCTTATATCGCAAACGTCTGACAGAAAGAAATAGGATGCTCCAAAAGCTCTAGATACTAAGGCGACGTGAGTCGTTATCCTTTTGTCCCTGCCTGGCCTATGCCCTATCCTTAGCACTCCCGTTTCTGGTTCAAGGCGAACCAATTTTTGCTCTCAGCTCCGGTCGATTTCCTGCTCTCAAAAATGATCTCTCTATCGAAGGAAATATAGGATTATTCTCCGATCTTCGCAGGTCATCATTTTTTGCGTATATTTACTACATCACCGAGGGTTATCCCATCTTCTTCCTGTGATTCAAATTTTCCTTTTTCCTCGTCCACGACAGGCTCAAGCAACTTTATCCCAAGTGCTCTTTCCAACCTCCTAGCTAAGTCGATCGAAGGCCTGAGCCTTCCCTGTTCAACCCTTTTTAATACGGTTTCTTTTTCCATAACTTTTTGCGAAAGTGAGAGAAGGGTGATCCCAAGTCTTTCTCTAGCGTCTTTTATCCTCTTAGCATAGTCATCGACCACCTCAAGCTCTACTTCATACTTTGCTTTCAGCTGAGGCTTTCTCTGCGTCGATGCTTGTGGCTGCGTGCGCTGTTGCTTTTCCTCCTGAGCTGTCTTTTCCCTTGTCTTTGCACTCTGCTTTCTATAACATTTCTCGCATACAGTTAAGCTTACCCCTTCGACGCTAACTTTATATGCCCTCCCTGATATAGGAGAACCACAGAGCTCACAATACAGAGGTTCTGGCATATTAATAAAGCACCCTATTCCATTTAAACCGTTATAACAAAGAATAATATATGTGGCTATTATAAAGCATTATGATAAAAGGGATTAATATGGAAAGCGATGGCGACGTAACGCGGATAGAAGGAGACAATATCTCGGAATACGTAAAGTACCTAGAGAAGAAGATAAAGGAGCTTGAAGAGGAAAAGCTTGTTCTGAAGCGAGAAGTAAAGTATTATAAGGAAGAAATGGAAAAGCTTCTAGCTCCTCCGTTGATAGAGGGAGTTTTACTTGACATCCTTCCGGATGATAGAGCTGTAGTGAAGAGCTCTTCTGGACCTAACCTAATAGTTTCCATCGGAGGAAACATCCCAAAAGAAAAGCTTTATCCTGGAGTAATCGTGGCAATCAACCAAAGGGGCTCTAGTATAGTTGAAGTATTGCCCGACAGAGAGGACCCTTATGTAAAAGCGATGGAAGTTGTGGAGAGGCCGGATGTTTCCTATCTGGACATAGGTGGACTTTCGAAGCAGATCGAAGAGATTAGAGAAGCTGTTGAGCTCCCCCTTTTGAAACCAGACTTATTCAGAAAAATAGGCATTGAGCCGCCGAAAGGCGTTCTCTTGTACGGCCCTCCAGGCACAGGAAAGACTCTTCTTGCCAAAGCAGTTGCTCATGAGACCAAGGCCACCTTTATTCGGGTCGTTGGAAGCGAGTTCGTCCAGAAGTTCATTGGTGAGGGGGCCAGAATCGTAAGAGAGGTATTTGAGCTTGCTAAAAGAAAAGCTCCATCGATTATATTTATCGATGAGATAGACGCCATAGCTGCTAAGAGAATCGATATAGGGACGAGCGGGGAAAGAGAA
>JAEMPT010000027.1 GCA_022759165.1 Thermoprotei archaeon | reverse complement strand
GTTCCCCTCATCTGTTCGGGATTACATCTGTCATTTGAGGGGCAGTAGGGGTGGTCAGAGATCCCCCCATCTTAACTTGTTTGAGAGGTTGCCGATCCCGCATCCATTGCTTAGGGGCAACCACAGTTCTAATCTTACTCATCATCAAAAGCAATTAAGGAAAGAAAACCTATAAGCTTTTTCATCCCCGCCTTAAAAGGCGAGGCCTTCAGATGTAATTTTTATTATATGTCCGGAAAAAATTATTATTCATAGCAATTCATGCAGGTATGCCACTTGCCACGGGATCCTTTTGTGAGGAAAAAGGAGCTTCTTAGAATTGTGCTTCAATTAATACCTCAAGGTTACGTAACTACATATGGCTCAATAGCTAGAGTGATCGGAACTTCTCCTAGAGCCGTTGGAAGAATGCTATCTGCTAATGAGCATTTAATAACAATACCGTGCCACAGGGTAGTTATGAATGATGGCAGTCTTGGAGGGTTTTCCTTAGGCCAAGAAGTAAAAAGGAAACTACTTCTGCTGGAAGGTGTTAGGTTTAATGGGGAAAAAGTGAGCAAGAAGAGCATGATAAAAATAGACGAGCTTTTGCTCGGATCTACAAGTTAGGTAGCCCCGCCCTTTTTGCTACCTCCGTTGCTAGCTTTTCTAGCTCCTTGTTAATATCAGAATCTTTAGCGATTTCGTATACTGGCACACCTTCATCATGGGCTCTTCTTATGGACTCGTCTAATGGTATTCTAGCTAGGACTTCTACGTTGTATTCCTTTGCCATAACATCTGCTGAGCTTTCCCCTAGGACTTCCAGCTTAGTACCGTCGGGGCATCTATAATAAGCCATATTCTCAACCAGCCCCATTATAGGTATGTCCATTTTCCTGGAAAAAACAACTGCCTTCCTCACGATAGCCACGGCCAACTTACCGGGAGTTGTCACGATTAAAGAGTAACGAGAAGGAGGAACGTAACTAGCCAGCGTAATTGCCTCATCGCCTGTGCCTGGAGGCAAATCTATTATCATGACATGTGGCTCATCCCATCGAGTCAAAGCAAGAGTTTGCAAAATGAATTTTGTTCTGAGCGAACCCATCCAGATCAACGGAGTGGATTTATCTGTAAGCAGGGGCTCAACGCTCATTAGCTGTATACCATCATAAGTTAAATGAGGTATAAGCTCTCCGGTTTCCTCATCCGCATAAATTTCCGCTTTTCTTTCTCCGAGAAAAAATGGCACCGATGCTCCTGTCTCATCAGCATCATAGAGTGCAACTCTGTATCCCATCTTCCTTAGGTATTGAGCGAGAGATACAGAAATAAAAGTCTTCCCGACGCCACCCTTTCCGCTCATCACCATAATTTTCGCTGGTATTCGAGAGAGCCTATCTCTCATCATGTCTATATATAAATCTATCTCGTTTTTTCCCTGCGAACTCTCCTTAGCCTTACTAGGGCTCGTACTCCTAATTCTGAGATCTTTTTTTTGCCCAGACATCCTAAAGCACTCCCTTATTGCATTTGATAAATAATTAAGCCTCTAATTAATGAATTTGATTCGATGGAAAAGGGGTTAATTTATGTTGAATTCAGAGGATGCTGGGAGCGTTAAATGTGGTCAGTTAAAGAGGTCCTCTTATCTTGTGATAGGCGACATAGCGATAATCAATGCATCCAATGAAAAGGAAATCGAAGAGTGTAGGGCTTTTGCGAAGTGTCTTTCGCAGAAGGCCCCTTACCTAAAAGCCTTTTACGCTAAGCTGTCAACAGAAGGAGAATATAGAGTAGCAAAATTAGTTCATCTCCTCGGTGAAGAGAGAACGGCGACTATCGTGAAAGAATATGGCATTGCCTTAGCTGTAGATATAGCTAAGGCTTATTATAACCCTAGGCTCGCTGAAGAGCATAGGAGAATTGCCCTTATGAGCAAAGATGGAGAAAAAGTTTTGGACCTTTTTTCTGGAATAGGCGGATTTGCTCTTCATATAGCATCACTACGTAGCTCAATTATATTTGCGAATGATTGGAACAAGGAGGCGGTTTCCCTTCTCTTAAAGTCATTTTATTTTAATAGGAAGAAAATGAAAGGGAGCATTTACGCAACAGTTATGGATGCTGCTAAATTGCTCGAAGAATTGAAAGGAAAGATAGTTTTCGATAGGATAATAATGAACAGCCCCACTAACTCCGTTAACTACTTGGAAGGTGCCTTAACGCTCTCTAAGGCTGGAGGGAAAGTTCACCTTTACGTATTATCTTCTAGGGAAGAAGAAGCGATAGAGCAATTAATTATGCCTTCAACAAAGAGCGATGCTTCGATAGAAGCCATAGAAGAGGTTATTGAATATTCTCCATCAAAAAGTGTGTTCAGGGTGGATCTGAGGAAAACATAGAACTAAGAGATAGCAAATATGACTACTAATAATTCTCCCCCTTCGGAAAGGCTTTTTATGAGCTCTCTGTCGATTTCAGCCGCAGCCTTGCTCGCCTCTACGCAGAGAGTTGAATCATCTGCGTAGGTGCTTTTTCTAACTATCAATTTATATGGATTCTGGAGCGAAAGCCTATGATCTCCGTGACAGAAAACGATATCTGTTTGTTTCCCTGAAACAAGGAGTATCGCTAGTTCCCCCTTTCCCTGTACATGCTTTCTCAACTCTTCGTTCAAGTCTTTAGCTGAGGCGCTTGATGAGATGCCTATAATGCAGTCGCCTCTTTTCGTTAAGAATCCTTCTTTAGTAATTTCAAATGTTGTCCTATGAGTTGCCGCGATATTTTTATGTCCTTTAGCATGAATTACTTGTAAAGGGAACAGCTTACAGCTAGGCAAAGTTTCACCAAACTTCTTTATTATTTCGCGATGAAATATTAATTACGCGGGATAGAAGTTGAGCAATCTGTATGAAGCGAAGCTAATATTGTTGAAGCGGCTTAAGGAAGAGGGGATTTTAAAAACTGAAAAGGTGGAAAAAGCTTTACTTAGGGTCCCCCGCGAGCTCTTTGTACCAGAAGAGTACAGAAGGTATTCTTATTACGATGAACCGATTCCAATAGGATATAATCAAACGATCAGTGCTCCACACATGGTAGCGATAATGACAGAAGAATTAAATCCTGAACTAGAATGGAGAGTTCTCGAGGTTGGTACAGGGAGCGGTTACCAAGCTGCGATCCTTGCGGAAATAGTTGCCCCACCGGAAAAGAGCAAAAAAGAGTGGGGACATGTTTACTCGATCGAACGGATAGAAGA
>JAEMPT010000031.1 GCA_022759165.1 Thermoprotei archaeon | reverse complement strand
GCTCTCCAAAAAATCCCTTCAACATCTCGGGAATTTCTTTATATCTCCTTACGAGAGATTCAACCATTTCATTTTCGTTAGAGATTGGGGCTTGGACTTGGGACACCATTTTTGTGCCTCCCGAATACAATCTTCCACATGGGGATATTTAAGCTTTTCCATTTGGGGATAAGGAAAATTTAAATAGTTGATTCTGTTTTTGAATATTATTGATGGTGTGTGAATTCTTATCTTCAGAGTATAAGAAGAAATTGATGAAACTCGCTGAGATAAAAGACCTTATGGCAGTCGGATATTCAAAAAAGAGTGCCTATAATTCTCGGTTAGCGGGCATAATTTCTGACGAGCGGTGTGAGAAGTTGATCCGAGTACTAGGAGATCGGGCTTTACCTATCATTGAAGAAGCTCTTCATGAATTTATGAGACAAGTAGAGGAACTGAAGAAAGAGTTACAACAATCTACAAATCAAAAATCTCTTTTGTATTAAGTTGAACTAACAATTTTTCACTAGACTAGTTACAAAAACTTTATTGTTTTTACTTCCTCTTTATATCATCGATAAACCTATGTAATATCCTATCGACATCGACTATTTTCTGATAAAGGACTGAAATAGGGATGAAGTAGTAGGGAATGTTAAACTTAGGGTCTTCCTGACCTATCAATATCAAGAAACTGTCCTCACAGTCTTTAATAGATCTCAACCCCTCTAACTCCTCCCTTAGTTGCCCTTCATTAATCTCATTACCTGTCTTTATTTCAAAGCCTATGCATATATTTCTCTTAAAGTTCTTTACTTTATAGAAAACGTCTATCCTTTTGCCATTTGGCAAGAGTTCCTCTTTACTAGTATAAATTACGTCAGTTATTTTCCTTACCCAATCATCTCTGATATTCGCTTGTAATACTGTTATTATGAACGCAATATCGTGTTCTACAATACTCTCAATTAAGTCATGTAGATACACTAAATTAGAGTAGTTGACGATCGTTCTCGACCCTCCTTAGGACTTCCTTGGGGATTTCCACAAATACCTTTGAGAAGAACGCGTAGAGATCTTTCTGAGCCCTATCATCTACTAAGAAAAGTCGGTCGAACACATCAGATATTGGTGCCCTCTTTTCGTCCCTCCATATTAGATCTGATAAGTACTCTTTCCTCGATGACAGGATATAGTCCTCAGGGTTAGGTTTGTCGACTCCAAAATATGGTGGGTATATCACGTGGTCTCTCAATACCGATTCTTTTAGCTCGTCCTCTAAGATCTTGTTATGTCTCATTAGCATACTAGTAGCGGTCTTCCTTACTTTAGTTAGTACAACGCCAAGAATTCTTGGGTACTTGTATAGTCCTCCCTCAGGTTTAGGTAAAATGTACTTGGGTAATGCCTCGTTGAGGAATATCCTCATAGCGTTGAAAGCTTCTGGTGTCCCATCCTCTGGAATCAGTAAATATTGTGTTGCCCTCAGAATTGGCTTGATCGTTATAACATCTGAGGGGGCAGTGTCTATCAATATGTAGTCGTAATACCCTTTGTATAGGTCTAGCATTCTTAGAATGTTCCATTCTGATTGAATAGGGATATAGCCCTCAAACATTAGCTTGAATATGCTCATGTAAGAACCTGGGATGATATCAATATCAAACCTCATGCCCTTACCTTCGTGGATGAACTTTATCCTCATTGGCTCGATAGTCCTAAGCATCGCGAATGAACTCCTATCTTGAACAACATCGGTCGAGGACTCCAATATTTTCAAGCGGTCTTCCTCTTTCACAAATATTTGAGTAAGGGACATTTGGGCGTCGAAGTCGATCAAGAGCACTTTCTTACCCATAGCTGCGAGGCCCATCGCGAGAATCGCTGTGGCCGTAGTTTTGCCAACGCCTCCCTTGAAGTTATGGACAGTTATCACTTTAGTCATCTCACTCACTCACCTCCCAATGCCTCCTTAGGGAATACCTCCTCCTTTGGGAATAGTTTACAGAATGGCTTAGTCATCTCATGGAATATTTCCTCCCTATCGTTGTTAGATAGACCAACCTTTTCTAACAATTTATCTATTGAATTGTACCATAATAACGATGCTTGTTTATAGATCGCCTCCATATTTCTCCAGATCTCGTAGATCTTCTCAGCATCTTTTTCACTAAGCTTGCCATCGTCTACTAGTCTCTTGATCGTTGGCACACTTGAATAAAGGGGACTTAGGTCAGGTTTTGGCATAATGATTTCTATCTTCGTTGGAGGTACTTCCTCTTTTTCTTGAGCTTGAGCTTGCTGGGCCTTTTCCTCCTCTAACGCTTTCCTCCACTCTTTCACTAAGTCGATCTCCTCACCTTCACTTTCACTAGCACTGTCTTCCTCGTCCTCGTCTTCCTCTCCTTCTTCCACCTCAGCCTTTTTCTTCGCCTTCTGCCGCTTCCTTTCAGATTTTATTTGACTTATCGCTTGACTCACAGCGATCTTATGGTCCAAAATTTGTTGTAATAGGTCATCCCTCTCTAATAGGATTTTGCGGCCTTCTTTTGTTGTAACAAGTTGCTCCCTTTCATATTTTGGCAAGTTCGCGATCTGCTGTAATTTGTCCTTAGCTTTCGTGTATAACTCGTATGCGATTCGGAGTGATATTTTCCCATCGTCCACAAGTTGTCTCAAAAATGGGATCGAAGAAATCAATGAGTACCTATGAATATCTAATTCGCTAACCTCTTTTGCCCCAACTTCCTCTTTTATTTGAACCATCTTCTTTTCTAGATCGGCTGGCTTTTGGGTCGCTTCAGTACTTTCTGCAGGTTCTTCCTCATTCTTTTCATTCTGACTCTGGTCAATCTTTTCAGATAATTCTCTTAGAAGTTTTAACACCTCATTCTTCTCTAAATGCCTGCGTTGTAGATTGAGCATCGCGATCACTTTGTAAGCGATTGCCCTATTCTCAGAACTCTTAAAATTCCATCTCCTTACCTTTATTTCCTTATATTTCAGCTCTTTCATTATTTCAAACCTCGTATACCCATCGAGGATTATGTAATCTGAATCTACATCTATTGGAAGCGTCTGCCCATTTTTTGCTAAACTCGAGGCTAGCTGCTCTCTCATGTTATTTGGTGGGACAAGGCTCTTGAATTCCTCATCTACCCTTAACTTCTCTATAGGTACATGTTCTTCAATATAGCTCAAATTTGGGGTAACCTCATTCATTTAGGTGTGCACCCCCAACTAGTTGCATCAGCATTTGATCGCTGAAAAGGATATTTAAATCTTTTTCAATGCTCGAATATTTATAAATGTTATTTACTCCCCAGATAAGTTTATCTCAAATAAACGCAAAATTTACATGTCATTTGGACTGT
>JAEMPT010000015.1 GCA_022759165.1 Thermoprotei archaeon | reverse complement strand
ATCGACTCCGGACGGCGCTCTCTCTGCAGCCCAAACCCTCGCAGCTAGGGGAATAAAGATACTCTTCACTTATACGAGCTCAGCGACCTCGGCGGTCATGCAGTTCGCCAGCCAGAACGACATGATAGTTATTTCCTACGCATCTACTGCTCCACAGCTAGCCATACCGGATAATGTGTTCAGGTTGGAGACCCCTGATACGAGGCAGGCAAGAGCTATCGCTGACCTCATGTGGTATCAGGGAATACGAAACGTTGTGATAATATATAGGGGAGACGACTGGGGTGATGGACTATTTAATGCAACTAGGCAAAACTTCGTTTCAAAGGGTGGGAATATAGTAGGTTCAATAAGGTATGACCCCAACGCAAAGGACTATTCAGCAGAAGTCCAGAACTTGGCCAACCTGGTCTCCTCGGTGCAAAACAAGAGCTCTCTCGCTATACTGGCGCTTAGCTTCCCTGGAGATTTCATCTCTATATTCAATGCTGCAAAGAACTATCCGGTGCTAATGAGCGTAAGATGGTACGGATCTGACGGCACGGTAAACGATGTGCAGGTAAGGGATGTCATAGGCCAGGACATAGTAAACAGCGGAGTGGGTTACATAAACGTAGCGTACTCGGTTCCATATAACGAGCTACAGGATAGCTTCGCAGCGAGATATCAGAACCTCACCGGCAACAGGCCCAGTGGGGCCACTCTAGCTCTCTATGATGGCATATGGGCGATAGCCTTAACCGCAGCGCAGACGGGTACCACGAGCGGAAAGGTGCTGACGAAGGCTTTTCCGCTCTTCGCTGATCATTATTTCGGCCTCAGCGGGTGGCTTAAATTCGATGAGAACGGAGACAGAAAATACGGGTCCTATTCATATGTTGAGCTTCAGAGAGATAGCACTGGGAAGGTCGTATGGACAGTTATAGGGAACTTCGACCCGATAACTGGAACGGTGACCCTGAATTCCTAGCTTAACTTTTTTATATTTTTTCTCTTAAAATCGAGGATTCATTCGTTACAGACTACATAGTATTTTTTTGGCAAAGATCTTCTACAATGAAGATGAGAATAAGTTATATTATCGTGGTTCTTCCATGGCAATAATGGGGAAAATGATGTCGGCGCCAAGTGGTCAGGAAAAGAAGGGGAAAGAAGTAAAGTTCGAGACGAAGCAGTTAATCACAAAGGAGCAAGTGATGCAAAATCAAAAGCTCATGAAGCTTTTGAAGATAATCGATATGGTTGGGGAGATCTCGGAAAAGGGACTGAACCATCTCATGTATAAATTGAACGAAAAGGGGATCTCATTCGGCTATAAGTTCTTCGTTGTGGGAAACGCCGTGGTGAGCAAGTCGCTTAAGGATGACGTTCTTTCCCTTCTATATGTAGAGTTCCTAGAAACGGTTGGAAGGTCAAAGAAGCTGAGGCCTACGAGCATGGGCAGGGAAGCTCTATCCCTCGTTCAATTACCAGAAACGGAGATCGAAGAGATAAAGAAAGCGATCGAAGAGATAAAGGGAGAACTCGCGATGATAGAAGCGGAATCAGAGCTTGGAAGCATGCAGAGGAGGAAGTAATTGCTCTTAACTTTTGCTATTATTTTGTTTTAGAGAAAAATATTATTTAACGAATAGATAGCTCGCGTTCGTATTCACGAAAAGGGTAGTCGCTACCGAACCTTTTTCTAGGCCCTCGTACTCCGTCTTCCCCCTTATTCCAGCGACGACTAGGTCGTAAGAGTTGCTGTTTACCTCTTTCACTATTTCGGAGGATTCGCTGCTTTCTTCAGGATCGAACTCGATCAATTTGGTTTCCACTTTTATACCCCTGGCCTCAGCGATCTCCTTAGCTCTCTCTAGAAGGCCCCCGTTGCACTTCCCCTTTTCACAGGCATAAGCTACGGTTATCTTTGATCCAAGTATCGCAGAGAGCTCAAGCGCTACCCTAAGCCCCTTCTCGCTGTTGGCCGACCCATCGTATGGGACGAGTATTCTCCTGAACATGTAGCTCATGAGGAAAACTCTCTCCTCCAGTTTACTTTCAATTGTTACCATTTTCTACCGCCTCATTATGGAAGTTCTATACCGTTTAACTTAAACTTTTCAGCTGAGCGGGCAAGCGCCTCTATTGCTGGAAGCTCTTCTCCTCCAAGGAAAAGCAAGAGCGCTCCGCCCCCCGTGCTGTTGTGCGCCTTCCTCCTCTCACTCTCCGGAAGGTCCTCCAGGATCGATGTCAAGTGTCCCCCTCCCACTATAACCTTCGCATCAGTACTGAGCGCGGCCCTCATCAGAGCCGTTGAGCCTTTGCGGAACTGACTCTCCTCTATTACCCCAGCGGGTCCCCTCAATACTATGACCTTTGCCTCTTTCATCAATTCACCGTATCGTTCAATGGTCTGAGGGCCGACATCCTTGATCAGCTTGTTGTCCGCTACTCCCTTGCCTACCAATAGCACACTTCCATCCTCAAGCACATAATCAGGAGGCAAGTAGATCCTTTCCCTATATTTCAGTAAAAGCTCCCTAGCGCTATTGACTAAGGGCAAGGCTCCTGCTTTCTCGAGCTTGTCCCTGCTAGCTTTCCCCAGGACAACTCCGCTTGCTAGATAGAAAAGTTCGGATATGAGACCTGTTAGTAAAACGTAGGATCCAAAGCTGCTACCAAGGATGTTCTTCAGTATCCTCACGCTGTCAGATACCTTCGCTCCGCCTAGTACAAACATCTTTGGGGAGAGCGCTGGGTCTTTTATCTCGCTAAGGGCGAGAACCTCCTTTTCCATAACGTCCCCCGCAAGGGAGGGCAATACATAGGGGAAGCCCATCATGCTCGCATGCTTCCTGTGGGCCGTGGCGAATGCGTCGTTGACATAATACTCGAAGTGTGGAGCTAGCCTTCTAACTAGGTATGATTTCGCGTGGAACTCTCCTGAGGCCTCTATGCTCTCTTCTGCTAGGAACCTCACGTTGTCCAGCATCAACGCTTCACCAGGCCTGAGCTTATCTATCCTCTCTATAGCCTCAGGTCCCATGACATCTGGTACGAATTGAATTTCATAGCCGGTCTCCTTGCTCAAGGCGATCGAGTGCTGATGAAGGTCTGTGAAGTCATCCATTCCCGGTCTACCTTGATGGGCCAATATAACGACCGCTGCCCCTTCATCGAGCAATCTCCTGACTGTGCCTGCGTGTATCTTTATCCTCGAGATGTCGAGGAGCTTTCCATCCTTTCCTATTGGGCAGTTGATGTCGACCCTCAGGAGGACTTTCCTTCCAGAAAGATCCGTCTTAGTAGAAGAAGCCACTACCTTTGACACGAAGAAATCACCATCAGATATAATAATATTTATATCTTGATTTAAAAATACCTTACCTATAAAAGAAGAAAGAATCGAGTTCTATAATTATAATAAAAAAATATATTTAAAAAATTTTGGCTACTGCCCCTCTTCCGTTTCCTCAACGGTAGCATTGATCGTGAATATTTTGTCGGCC
>JAEMPT010000016.1 GCA_022759165.1 Thermoprotei archaeon | reverse complement strand
TCTACCACTATTGAACTAAGTACCTTAACACCCAGGTTAAACTCGCTCCTCTTGTTATTAAATCCCATATGCATAACATTACATTTTTCAATATTAAACTGCATCAACCATTCCTCTGACCACCTAAAAAGCTCATTTAAGTCCTCCTGCAGTAGTCTAACACTCTCTTCACTGTCCACTCTACCCATCAGCTTGGTATCATCAGCAAACTTCCAGATCTTATTCAAAACATTCTCTTCTAAGTCGTTGATGTATATGATAAACAGTATCGGTCCCAATACCGACCCCTGTGGTACTCCACTCCAAACCTCTTCCCATCCAGAGTATTTGTCTCCAATGACCACCCTCTGCCTCCTACCACTTAGCCATGTCTTAATCCATCTTACTATATTTGCATTAATTCCATACCTCTCCAGCTTATATAGCAACCTCATATGTGGCACCTTATCGAATGCTTTCGCAAAATCGAGGTATATCACATCAACTGGTATCCCCCGGTCCACATTATCCCCAACTTCATCCAAAAACTCCAGTAAATTGGTCAAACAAGATTTTCCCTTTCTAAACCCATGTTGGCTTCCCCCAATTAACCCATTTCCTTCCATATGGTGAACCACTGCATCTCTGATAACTCTTTCACATAGTTTCCCCAGCTGTGACGTCAGGCTAACTGGTCTATAGTTCCCTGGATCGCATTTCTTCCCTTTTTTCTTGTAAATAGCCGTCACATTAGCCTCTCTCCACTGCATCGGTATCTCCCCTTCATCCACAGATTTTTGGAACAGCATCACCAGAGGCATACTAATAGCTCTCCCGACCGCCTTCAGAAAAGTTGATCCCATACCATCATTACCCGCAGCTTTATTCTCCTTCATTTTATCGAACTGTTTACTCACCATATCTTCCGTAAATATCACCCCCGGCATTCCCCCTAAATTCTTAGTGTCCCTAAACTTGCCTTCATTACCACTGAACACAGCTTCTTTAGTAAAAACATTCACGAAGGCCTTGTTCAGCACCTCGCACATCTCCTCATTTCCCTGAACCAACTCCCCTTCGTCATTTTTCAGTGGTCCTATCCTTTCTCTGGATACATAATTTTTCCTGGCATAGCTAAAAAACGATTTACTGTCTGTCCTAATGTTTTTTGCTATTTTCTCCTCAAATAACTTTTTCGACTTCCTCAACTCCCTCACTGCCTCATTCCTAGCTCTCTTAAACCTTTCGAATTTCTCCCCTTCAGGACTCTCCTTGTACAATTTCCACATCCTATATTTCCGTTTCAACGCCTTACAAGCCTTATAGTTCATCCATATTGGTTTCTTCTTACCAATTTTACTTTTTAGTGGTATATACTCTCTCTTCTTCTCTTCTAATACTTCCACTAGTATACTCCACATCTCATGAACAGACCTCTCCTTAAACCTTTCATTCCAGTCTATTTCCAACAGGTCCTTATTCAGCCCAATCCAGTTTGCCCTGCCAAAATCAAAACTCTCAACCTTTTTCTCCACCCTACTACAGTCTATATTGACGTCAAAGCAGACCACTGCATGATCGCCTCTCCCAAAAGGAGCTTCACATCTGACATTGTCCACCATGTTTAAGTCATCTGTAAGGACTAGATCCAAAATATTCATACCACGGGTTGGTTCCTTCACATGCTGATATAAAAAATTATTTTGAACAGTGTCCAAAAATTTCTCTCCTTTCCCACTAGCCCGACCTTCTTCCCAGTTTATATCCGGATAGTTGAAATCTCCCATCAGAATCACGGAGTTCTTTGCTGCCCTATCAACTGTCTCTAGTAAGGCATTATCCTCCTCATCTGCATTGTTCATACTCCTATAGCATACACCCAAGGTTATCTCTTTCCCCATCACCAGCATTCTGCCCCACAAAGCTTCACAGTTCCCTGAGTTTAGATCCAGGATTTCCTCCACCATTAAGCCTTCTCTAGCATACATTAGCACTCCTCCCCCTTTTTGTGCTGGGGTTCTACGCCTGTCCCTCCTAAACATAACAAACCCCTCCAGTGCCAACTCTGCATCCAGAATCTCTTCACTTGCCCAACTCTCTGTGATGGCAATAATGTCCGTTTCCTGTTTTCCTACAAATAGTTCCATCTCCGCCCTCTTTGACATAAATGAGTTGGCATTTGTCATCATAAATCTGAGTCTTGTACCACCCAAGTCCCTATCCGCCCCAAATTTTGACCCTATCCTTCCACTGCTTACACTTCTACCCCCCGCAGTTTCTGTCCTTACTCTCTCGGTTTGTCATTCTTTCAACTCAAAAAGCACCTCCTCATTCTCCCCTTCCCCTATCACAACCCTGCCCTTGTATATCCTTACCCTCCGCTCACTGTCCTTATACTGCTCTCGGAACTGCCTCAACTTAAATCTCAGATGCCTGTCATTTTCCACCTGCTTTCTAGTCCAGTCCGGCATGATGTATACTTCCTTGAAATCTTCTGATTTTGTCAAGCCTCTAGCTGCAAATAATAGCTTCCTTCTGCACTCCAGATCCATTAGCTTAACTCTGATCAAACGTATCCTGTCCTTGTTTTTATATCCAATTCTTTCCACAGTTTGGATATCTGCCCCCATCTTTCCTTCACCTATATGCAACTCCTTCCATAACCTCTCTACCATCTTTTCTGCATCCTCAGTTTCAGCTACTCCCCTTATCACCACGTTGTATTTTCTTTTTTCTGTCTCCATTGCCTCAGTTACCTGTATTTTTATACATTCCTCTCTGTTGTGTTTCAGCTTTTGTCTCCCTCCCTCTTGTCCAATGCCCTGCTCTTGCACGAGGTCCGCCCTCTGCTCCTCCAACACTTTCGCCATACCCTGGATTTTGCTTTGCAATTCACTTTTAGTTTGTTTCACCTCATCAGCTTGTTGTTTAACTATCTCCGCAAATGACTTTTCATGACTTTTTTTTCGATCCATTTCTTTTTCCATTTCATTTTCCATTTTGCTCATTCTTTCTTGCAACATAGTCTGGTTATTCCTCATTTCCTCCAACTCCTTCTTCAATCCGTCCGCGACCTTCACCATCTCCTCGTGAGCCTTCCAAATGATATTGAACTTACCCTCAAGGTCCCTGATTCTTTCTTCAGCCTTGTCGTGATCCTCCTGAGTCGCCGTTTCCACCTGAAGGCCTAGTTCCTTCTTACTACCTTGTCTCGTTGTCGTCATTCTTTCTTACTTAATCCGGTACCGGCACAAGTGGTTGTCGATTTTTGTTATTCGGCCACACTAAATTCGCTTTCGGGAAAAAAATTCTTTTGTTAATATTGACCACCCTTTCAAACCTCACCCTCCAGATACAATCAGCGACTTTTACGTTATAACTCTCAAAAAGTAACTTTAAATCAAATTTATATCAAAACAGAAAAAATGGCTTCCACAAGTAGGTCACGAGATTGGGTAAACACAAAAGCTTTTAAACTCTTTAAAGTCCATGTCACCTGCGATATGAGTTTCGTGAAAATATTTGAGTGTTT
>JAEMPT010000094.1 GCA_022759165.1 Thermoprotei archaeon | reverse complement strand
AAATCCTCGAGGTGAACTCTTTGTCCAGTAGGAGACAGAAGACCAACTTCAAGGCATGCGTTAAGTGCAAGTTGCTCGTCGAGCCGGAGGTAGAGGTTTGCCCCAACTGCGGTTCTAGGGAGTTTAGCACAGATTGGGAAGGGATGATCATAGTTATTGATCCGGAAAAGAGCGAGGCAGCTCGTCTCATAGGAGTTAAGAAGCCGGGCAGGTACGCGATAAAGGTAAGGTGATCCTCCATACCCTTAGCCTTAGACGAGGAGGAGCTTAGGAAGTTTCTATCAGGTCCCCTGGCCCCCGTATACAGGGGGGAGGCATTCGCAAGCGCTATCTTAGGGCTTGGAAAGAGAAGAACCATCGCTGTTGGGGACTTTGTCACGGCTGAGTTCATAAGGATTTCGTCATCTCCTCCATCCGTAGCCTTCGTCGATGGAGTTACGATGAGGGAAAAATCCATAGGGGAAGACTTCAGCGAGGCCTTCGAGGACATCGTAGAGGTCTCGAATCGGAGGGGTAAAGTTGATCTTGAGACGCTCACTGAGGCTTTGAGCCAGGTCGAGACTAACTTTCGGGAAGGCGTTCCTACACTCGTCCTCGTAAAGGGCGAGGAGGACTTGCTCGCCCTCGCGGCCCCTATATTCTTCTCCTCCCCCGGGACCATCCTATTATACGGCCAGCCAGGAAAAGGAGCAGTTATGCTTGAGCTCTTCTACCCGATGGGGGAATATCTCTCTTCTCTCCTCTCCTCGCTCTCTCCATCCCTCGGAATGAAGGATTAGATCGAGGATACTATCTTTATAACTGCCCCATTAGATAACTGGGAGTCAGCCCCGAGCCTCTGCTTAGTTCTAGCATCTATAGCGTATAGGAAGCCCTTCTCCAGATCGGAATGCACTAGACCAGCAACTGCTTTAGGCGAGGATCCTCCGTCGACTAGAAGCGCATCGGGGAGAACTCTGCCCTCCTTATCCGTAAGCTTCACCGGGTCCTCGACGGGGAATACAGCGATCTTCCTGAGTACATCGAACACGAGGGAGTTCAGGCTCTGCTGCACTCCCGTGCCCCTGTTCTCAGATAGAACCCTCTCCTGTATATACTTAAGCGCTGAGAGCTGAGGCCTTGAAAGCTTTGACTGATCCAATATTTTGAACTCCGCGTCCCCAGGAACATATTCGATCACCCCGGCCTTCGCCGCCTTCCTGAGGGCGAGCTCAGCTTCAGCGCTCGTTGGGAAAACCATAGAATCTGGAAATGCCTGCTTAAGCCTCTTTATGTTCTCCTTTGAGCTCTGCAGATCCGCCTTGTTCGCCACGATGACGTGAGGCTTCGACGCCTTCCTCAGCTCGCTAGCGAAGGAGAAGAAATCCTCCTTTGACCAGGAAGATGGTCTCTTTCCCGAAAGACCTGATCTCTCCAGAGCCTCAGCTACAGCTGATCTCTTTACAGAGAGGCCGGAGACCTTTTCGAAGAGCGCTTCCAGGAAATCCTTCCTGCTCGTTTCTACGGATACCGAGAACTTCCCCCAGTCGGAAGAGACTATCCTAGCCATCCACATGTCGATCTCGTAGAGTATATCCTTTACCTCCTTCACCGGATCGTTGGTACCCGGGGGAACGGGGTTTCCGTTCTCGTCGGTCGATCCTGAAGCATCAACGACGAGGAGAAACGCATCTGCTTTCCTAAGATCATCCATGAACTTGTTCCCCAGCCCCCTTCCCATGTGTGCTCCTGGGATAAGACCAGCCACATCCATAAGCTCCACTGGTATGAACCTGTTCCCCTTAATGCAGTATCCTGTCCTAGGATCGCACTTCGGAAGAGAGAAATCGACATGCGGGCATCTAGTCCTAACATAGCCTATTCCCTTGTTCGGGTCTATCGTAGTGAAAGGCCTGTTGCTTATCTCAACGCTCGCCAGAGTCATGGCTGAGAAAAGCGTCGATTTCCCCACGTTCGTCTTTCCAACTATACCTATTAGCGGAGGCTGGTAGTTCACCAATTCGCATCACTCCTCACTTTCTTCAAGGCGCCTTCGATTATTAGCTTATATGCATCCTCCCCATTAATGTTTATCTCGTACTGCTTCCAAGCTATTCTAGGATCGTATATCTCCACTTCAGCGATTCCCCTCAGCTTATCCTTTATGTATTTTGCCCTCCTCCTCAGCTCATCAAGGGGCATCATTCCCTGCTTCCACATCGGTGTCAATGGCTTCGGAATGAATGGGTTAGCCGAGACCTTCACCTTCCCTTTTTTCCCCATCATCGATTTTATCTCCGCGACCTGCGATGCTATTGCATCCAAGTCATCCTTCTCCTCTCCAGGGAGACCGAACATATAGTATAGCTTGACAGAAAGCCCGTACTTAGCTAGAGCTCTAGCAGCTTCCAGGATCCTCTCATCTGATATTCTCTTCCCGATCCTTTCCCTCAACCCCTCTTTTCCAGTCTCAGGCGCGATAGCAACTGTTTTTTGCCCGATCTCCCTTATCATCCTCGCCCTCTCCTCGTTTATCGCATCAGCCCTTACGCTCGGTATGCTGCCCTCAATTCCCATATCGATTAGAGCATTTAGGAGCTCATCTCCAGCAGATGAGTCGAAGAAGCTCAGGGAGAAGAACGTCACCTTTGAAACCCCGTTCTCCTCGAGCCCCTCCTCGATCATCTTCTTCATCTTATTTATCGATCTCTCCCTCCTCGGCCCCGAAACTGCAGCTTCCAAGCAGAAAAGGCAACCCCTTCCGCACCCCCTGGCAGTCTCAAGCATGAATGATCTTCCCCAAACAGGCTCAACGTCCTCGTTCTGAAGCTGAGCTATTGGGAAAAATGCCGAATCGAGGTCGGAGACCCTCGCGATCTCCCTTCTCCTCTTAAATAACGTAAGGGCTCCCCTGACATCGGAAAAAGACTCTAGGAACTCCTCTTTCTCCCCTCTATTGAGATGAGATAGAGAGTTCACGAAGCTATCTCCTGAAGCCTCGAACTCTCCTAGGAAGAAGGCATCCGCTATCTTTGCCATCGGACTCGGATTCGCAGTGATCACAGGTCCCCCGAGGATCAGAGGGGGCCAATTCCTCTTCTCCGCAAAAGGCTCGATCCCAGCCTTCAGAAGAGAGGAGACGATCTCCTCATAATCAAGCTCATAATGCGCAGTCGCCAGTATAAGGTCGAACTTCCCTAGAGGAGTATTCGTCTCTATGCTTACAGGCTCCCCCTCCCCTGAAATCACTCTCTCAGCGAAGACGTCGCTGAAGCTGTTCAAGTAATAGTAAATTATCTGATAACCTAGGCTCGATAGGCTAGCCTCATAGGTTGATGGGAAGAGGAGGGCGATCCTATGCTGAAACCTCCTCTTCAGAACGTAATTCCTCTCCTTCATCCCCCTGCTCTTTCTAGGCATCCCTCCTCTTCCTTACCTCCTTCTCCTGCCCGCATTTCACTATGGAGCCGTCGGGCACATCCTCATCCACTATGCACCCTGCCCCTATCCACGCGTTCGAGCCTATCTTAACTCCGTGGAG
>JAEMPT010000025.1 GCA_022759165.1 Thermoprotei archaeon | reverse complement strand
AAAATGGCAAAGCTCTTTGGAAACTCCCTCCTTTTTCCGGTTGACGTTATAGTTGATTCGAATGAAGCTTCAAAGGCCGAGAAATTAATGGAGGAGCTAAAAAGGCTAGGCATAAAAGTTGCTGTGGCGAAGCTTGAAGTAGGAGACTATTTCATCCCTTACGGGAATGAGGGTACTGGTATCTTAATCGAGAGGAAAAAAGACGAGGACTTTATAAACAGCATATTGGACTCTCGAATTTGGAGGCAGGCTCAATCCCTTTCAGAATTAGCGAGAGAATCAGGACTGAGTCCTGTTATCGTTATCGAAGGAGATCTATGGGAAACGACGAAATCTAGAGAAATATCGCCCCTTGCTTTAGTTCGAGCCATAGATGAAGTTGCTATAGAGTTAAAAGTGCCAGTGATATATACGAGCTCCCTCGAGCTCACCGCCTCATGGATAGCAGCGAAGGTGAAATCAATTAAGAGAGAAAGGGGGGAGGGAAAGTTCCTGCCTTATGTTAGGAGAAAAACAGCGTCGGATAGGGAGAAGATCCTCAACGCTTTAGCCGTAATAACAGGTTATGAAACAGCGAAAAAGTTGCTCGAAAGATATGGAAGCCTAAGCAAGGTAGTTTCCCTAACTCTTGAGCAACTGATGTCGGTCGAAGGGATAGGCGAAATTAGAGCTAAGAAACTATACAGGCTATTTAATGCGAATTATAATGAGAAAGAAGCAAGGGCTGGGGAGACGTAATTCAAATGGTAGCCGGGCGGGGATTCGAACCCCGGTCGCGGGGGATCTCCCCAGCCTCCTCAACCCCACTGATTAGATGGGTTTTATCTCCCTTAAAAAGATTTTTCGTAGCTTTCTAATAGTTAGAGCTTTTGCTCTCCCCCTTTAAAACCCACCTATGACTCATTTTTTATCAGAGGAGAATGGATTTGTTTAGCGCTCCCCCTGAGCATTTAAAAAATAGTGACCTTACTTACTCGTTAGATTATTTCCTCAATTTGCTCAGGGCGTCAGGCGCTAGTGAGAAGACGGTACTTAGCTATAAGTCAGCTATAGAGGACTTTCTTGAATTTTCCTCAGTGAAGAAGCTTTCCGACATTAATCCTGGAACCGTTGTAAATTGGGTAAATTCTAGGCTTAAAAAAGGGGGGAAAAGCGTCGTCGAAAAGAGGAGGACACAGGTTACGATGCATTACTATACTATGTTCGTGAGAAGATGGCTGAACTGGTTAGGATTGCCAAAGGAGTTTGTTCCTGTCGTGAAGAAGCCAAGCTCATCCGAAATTTCGGCATTGACAGAGGATGAAGTAGAAAGGCTCATTTCAGCATCTAGAGACTTGAAGGACGTCTTGATAGTCTCGCTTTTATTTGAGACTGGGCTAAGGGCGAATGAACTCCTCTCGATCACTAAAAACGATGTTAACGTTGAAGGCAAAGAGGTTACTGTGAAGAATGCTAAATATGGAAAAGAGAGAGTGGTATTCCTAGGAGAAATTTCAAGCGAGGCTGTTAAAAGGAGAATAGAAGAAATGAAAGCTAATGGTGAAGATAGATTAGTGGACTTATCCTACAACGGTTTATACAAGAGGCTGAAGAGCCTGGCCAGACGTGCGGGTCTAGATGAAAGCAAAGTGAGGCCTCATGTTCTGAGGCATACATTCGCGACTGTTGCCATAAGAAGGGGGGTAAGCCTCCCCGCGCTCCAAAGGATATTAGGTCACTCAGATATTAAAGTCACTCAGATATACATGCATTTGGTAAAGGACGATTTGAAGAGAGAATACGAAGAAAAATTCAGCAAAAATCGTGAACAGATTAGAAGGCCTTCATCGAGCATTGAGTCAAAGCCGAATACGAATATACTTAGTTACTGCCCTTACTGTGGGAATAAGATAATCCCCGGGTCTAAATTCTGCCCTTACTGCGGTGCTAAATTGCCTGTTGGAGAAACAGCACCTGAATCCACTTGAGCTTTTTTCTGCTTTAAAGAGAAATTTTTCCGTCTGTTCAATATTAAATCTGTCAAATACGTCGAATAAAAGTCGTCAGAGAACTTTTCCCTTCAAGGTTGAAGTTTTTGTTCGAAATCTCGCTGTTTGGACAGAGCATAGTAGTTTAAAATTAAAAAATAATATAAATATACGGCTTTTACTTAAAGTTTTTGGAGAGGTGCGCCCGTTGTCGAAAATACGGTTCAAAAAGCTTGTCCCAGCTGGGAGAAGTTTGACGCTTAACATCCCTTCGGATTGGGCAGCGAAAAACGGTCTGACACCAGGAGATACGGTATATTTGGTCGAGAGAGATGGAGAATTAAGAGTTATACCTTTGAGTGCGCAAAAGAAGGCAAGTCAGTAGGTGCTTGGCATGGAAATAAGAAAAATTCAGAAATTGGGAACCACGTCGCTCATAGTGACTTTACCGAAAACATGGGTGAACAGGCTTGGTATAAAGCCAGGAGACTCGGTGTATCTAGTGGAAAGAGAAAATGAGCTGAGAATAATACCGTTCAAAGGGGATGAAGAGGTAGCTGTAACGCTGAGAGGGAGCAGGGAGAGGCTCGAGGAGGTAATGCGGCTTCTCAGATGTGCCATGCAAATGGGCTTCTCAAAGATTAGGCTAAAGTTAGATTCTCCAATATTAAAGGAAGAGGAAGAGCTCATAAATTCCGTAGTTCTTGAAGATAGAGATTATGAAGGCAAGCTCTCCGACCCGTTTACCTTTGAGGTTGATCTCGTGAACAAATTGAGCTTTAGCGATATAGGGGCAATGATAAGGGAGTCGATGTCATTGTTTGAGAAATCCCTTTCGATAATCACTAATTCAATTGAATCGCTTAACCCAAACTGTGTGGTCGAGCTAGAGAAAATTCAGAGGTTGTTCGAACAAAGGAAGCTTAACAAGAAACATATAAGCATGATAATTGAAAGAAACAGGGGAGATCTAGTTGAAGAAAGGAGAGTCTGCTCTTTCACTTCAGCATCGTATGGGATTTGCCTAGCGATTAACAGTACGCACAGCTCTTTCCTTGAGATATTTAAGGTATACGGTCCGGAGGGCGTAGTAAGCAAGGATGATGCTGGAATCGTTAAAGATGTAGTTGGGGATTTAATGAACGTCATTTGGGAAACCATCGGGGCACTAACAAATGAAAGCAGTAGGAGGGCTCAAACTGCCAAGGACGAGTTGCTAGAGCTCAAGAAGAAATTCGAAACTACATTTAGGGAAAATAAAGTAAAAAACGATGCTGTTAAAGGGGTCTTGACCATACTATTCATGACTATTATATACTTCGAAATGCTACTGAATGATATAAATTGCTACATTGAATCAAAGAGTTTAGAGGGATTACACGTTCAATAGCCTATACAATTTGACGCAACTTCGTATGTGAGCTACCCCGTCCTGAAGGACGAGGCTTCCACCGTTCAGCTGTGGCTTTTCGCCTTTAGCCTTCATTTGCTGGTTCGGGGGCTTACTGCTCCACATCCCGCGGAGCTCATTACCCTACGGGCTATGCTTATGCCTGAACTTCCTTCTACAGAGAGGAACATCCTCTAAGATTTCTAACCAAGCAGAAGCAAAAA
>JAEMPT010000137.1 GCA_022759165.1 Thermoprotei archaeon | reverse complement strand
GGGGGAGGGAGAACGACCCCTGCTGGAGGAAAATAAGCAGGTCCTCAAAGTGTTAACGTGACGCAACAGCCCAGCGGGCTTAGGCAAATCTGCCTGAGCAGTAGCCCTTGGGACGCTGGGCGTGACGGTTACGCTCTTAACGTCCCTACAGGATAATTAGCGTGGAGGGAAAGAGGCATGTCGTCAATAAGGAGCATACCGAAGGACAAGCTGCCAGACGCGCTGAAGTCAATTATCAGGGGAGTTGTGGCCAATAACCCAGAGGCCCTGTCAGTCCTAGTGCAGCTCGCAAGGGATGGAAAAAAGGAGTGGTGGAAGCTGACCACAGACTACAGGCTCCTTAAGAGCCTAAAGGAGCTAGGCCTCATAGTTACGAAGAACAACACTGAGTACGAGCTGTTTGACCACAACCTCGTTAGGTCAGTCCTCGAGGAGCTCGGTTACATAAAGTATAAGCCAGGGCCAGAGGAGCCCACCTTCCCAATATCAGTGGATGATCTAAACCAGATAGTGGGATACGATGACGTTAAGAGGATCATAGTTATGGCGTTAAGGAGCAGGAAGCCAGTTCATATCCTCCTTGTAGGGCCGCCTGGCATAGGTAAGTCTCTTTTCCTCGACTCAATAAGGAAAGCGCTTAAGAAGAAGAACGCATGCGTTGAGCACGTCGAGGCAGTGAAGGGGCTTTCAACAAGCGTTGGTATAGCTGAGCTCCTCCTCTCTATGGATCCAGAGATACCGTGTGCGCTGCTGATTGACGAGATAGATAAGCTTAGCCAGGAAGACCTAGCTCTCCTGCTAAGGCTTATGGAGACTGGCGAGATAATTGTGACAAAGCACGGCAAGAGGATATCAGAAGAAAGGAAGGTGTGGGTTATAGCGGCGACTAACGATGAGAGGAAGCTGCTGGCGCCTATGCTTGACAGGTTCCTCATATTCAGGTTCAGGGGGCTTACAAAGGACGAGTACAGGAGGCTTGTGCCTAGCATCCTTACAGTGAACGAAGGGATAGATCTTGACCTTGCAAGGTACATAGCTGACAGGTTGGCAGACATAACTACGGATATAAGGGAAGCGGTTAGAATAGCGAGGCTGGCTAGGACAAAGGAGGAAGTTGACTTCCTGGTAAGGCAGATAGCACAGAGCAGGAAGGGCTTCCTAAGTCCCTAAAGATATAAGCCCCAGCTGACTATATGACTACTGGGGTAGTATATGAGTGAGAAGCGTGAGAAGCTTTTTGTATGGGAGGAGACTAGCGACGTCTTTGACCTGTCAGAGGCCGACCTCTTCATACTAGCTGAGGAGATACTGGGGCTGCCGCCTCAGGACATAGAGGCTAGGTCTGCAGCCTGCAGGGACGTACTCAGGAACGGAGTTAAATGTGACGACTTCCTAGGAGTAAGGAGGTTTGTCCTTTGCTATGCTTGGATGGAGCTATTGAAGAAAAAGGCGACGTCATTTAAGCAGGCAGTTAACGACGCCTGGTCGTACGTGAGGAGGTTCTGTCCAAACGTGTAAGGCGAACAACGTTGAGCGACATAATTTATGTTTTTATGAGCAAGTGCAATAGACATGAGGTCTGTAAGAGGTTCATACGTATTGTAATCAAGCTATATCTCCTTTGGGCCCTCGGGTTATGGATGTAGCAGCGGCAGCAGCGTGCAGCAGCGTATAATAATAATATCAATACCCCGCAAATACGCTACTCCAATACCGCGCAAATGTATAGTCAATGCAGCGCGGTATTGATATTATTCGGCTATATTACTATAACAGCGTTTACGTGGCTTTGTAATTGTATTGTAACTGTATTGGAGCGGTGTTGATACGGCTTCAATACTGCGCTATATAGTATAGGGGCGAAGCGCCAGTAGTTGTAGAGTATATATTATTTTTAGGTCGAAAAACTTAGAAAAAAGCCGAACAGCTCAGAAAAAAGCCGAACAGCCTTTAAAAAATACAAAAAATATAAAAACAAGGTAATCCTGGCCTAACTGTCTCGAGCAGTCTTAAGGTGGCTCGAGCTGAGCTGAATAAGGCCGAAGAGTACTTAACGCTCTTAAAGGGCCCTTAACGGTCTTATATAGGCCTTATGATAATGATCTTTGATATTCTCTTAATAGAGAATAGAAATATATTTCTTAAATCTTATGGTCGACGCCTTAAGCTTATGAACATAAGAAATATATTTCTAATCCGCATTAAAAGATTATTTTAGAGCGTTTATAGCACCTTATGATCTCCTATATATAAAATTTGAAATAAGATAAAAGGATTTAGCAAAAACCCTTATAAGGCCCTTATACCTATTCTATAAGTGGCCCCTTTAGGGGCCGATCAAAAATGTCCGAGACGCAAGTAAGTCAGGTCCATGGGATAAGCGCGCCCGACGAGGCCCTACTTTTTGATTACCTTAGGGCCAACTTGGGCGCCGCCCACTTGCTTTTTGAGAATATGGAAAGCGAGCTAGCAATAGAGATAATGTATAGAGACAGACCGACAGAGCGCGCTAAGGCCGAAGCCGTATCGATGTTAGGAGAGATTTTCAACGCATTCGAAGTTGTATTGTTCTTCGTCGAGCGCGCCGAGTCTTACGGTCTTAATGATCCTAAGCCCGAGGCTTACGTCGATGACTTGCTTAGAGCTCTAAGAGATCTCGTTAAGGTATATCATGATCTCAAAAAAGGAATAGCTTTATCGGATATCATTTATTCCTTAAGAGACATTAGAGCAAGACTCGAGGGGGCTTACGACAGTATTTTGGAAACTCTTATTCAAAAAGTTTATGTAATAAAAGTTGCAAGTGAAAATAAGTCTTAATCTTTTTTCTTTTTTCTTTTTAAAGCTTTTTTAACTAATTTCTAAATAGAGCTTTTTATTTAAAGATGCTTTACTTTATTTTATAAAGCAGTAATAAAGCTTTAGAGCTATAAACAAAACTAAAGGTACAAAAATATAAAGCAGGGACTAAAATTTTAATAATAGGATTTAAGCAATAATCCTTATAAGGCCCTTATACCTATTCTATAAACGGCCCATAAGGGCCAAGAGTGGGATCATGAAAATCGAGGAAATAGGCGGTCGGGCTATTAGAGTTCTTTTCGACGAGGTTCCCTTATCTATTCTCGTCGCGCCTAACGGAAAAGGAAAAGCTATAGCGCACTTCGAGAATAGGCTTATACCTGGCGCATTAACAATTCTGTACGGCCACCTCGATAATATAAAGTTGGCCTACTTTAATGTCAATTCCTTCGAAGAACTTAAAAAGCTAATTCAAGAAAATCCCGCTAAATTCCTTGAGACTCTTTTACTTGTGCTTTTCTCCAGACTCGAAAAGGCCGAGGAAAAGTAAGCTCTAAATCCTAAGTCTTTTTTTCCTTGGGCCTCGTAATAGTCCTCGAATATATAGCTAAGGCTTATGACATAAGCCTAGAATATAATATATATGGGGCCCTTATGACATAAGCCTATACTATATATAGCTTAAGCCCATAAGCTTATGAGAATAGGATTAAGAGAAAAAAGCAAAAAGGTTAGTGACTTATATATGTCTTAGCAATCACATTTTCAATAGCAAAAAAGGATATCCCATTAATGTTCT
>JAEMPT010000045.1 GCA_022759165.1 Thermoprotei archaeon | reverse complement strand
CCTCACAGGTATCTAAATGCAAGCATAATCATAGCCCGCAGGGCAATGAGCTCTGGGGGATGGGGGAGAGGTGAGCCCCCCGAACCACCAGATGAGGCTGGAGGTGCAAAACCACAGCTAAACGCTGGAAGCCTCGTCCTTCAGGGCGGGGTAGCTCACTTGTGACGAAAAGTCGGACTTTTCAGATGATAGCATGTTTTATAGGTTTTCCTCGTTTTAATTGATCTCTACGATTAGTATACATGGTTGCACTCGAGCCGTAGCGGGACGCAGAAACCTCTTGTTTTTTTAAGGAAGGATGCCGATATATGATACCGTTTAAAAGGCTAGGTTTTTCATCATATGCATAATTAGTCTTGGCACGTAAGGTGGCTAAATTGAAGTCCGCTACTATCGCTATTACTGGAGCAAGCGGGATAGTCTATGGGTTGAGGACAATTGAGGTCTTCTCATTATATGAAATCGAGCTCAATATTGTATATACAAGGGGTGCGATTGCTGTCGCATCAAGCGAAGTTGGAATCGACCTACGAAAATTTTTAGAAGAAACAGCTCGCGGAAAAGGGGAAAAGATCAAGGTTTATTTTGAGGACCAGATCGAAGCCCCAATAGCAAGCTCAAGTAACGTAGACGATGCCTTCGTGGTGGTCCCATGCAGCATGAAGACTCTTTCCCACATTGCTTACGGTATATCCGAGAACTTGGTCTCTAGGGCTGCGCTTAACGCCCTCAGAATGAGAAGGCCTGTGGTCTTAGTTCCTAGAGAGACTCCACTTGGTTACGCTGAAATCTATGCTATGCTGAGGGCTCACGAAGCAGGAGCTGTCATACTGCCAGCTATGCCAGCATTCTATACTAAGCCAAAAAGCGTTAACGACATGGTCGACTTCATAGTCGGGAAGATCCTTGACGTCCTAGGGATAGATAATTCTCTTTACCAAAGATGGAAAGGGGGATACCAGGACCGTAACATTTAACCTATGAGGTCAAGACTTCTCAGCGAAAACAATGTACAATCACTTCGTTAAATTCCCTTAAAGCTAATCACAACGATACCAATCAGGTCGAGATATATAAAGCTGAAAACACACAAGCATAAAATCTTTATGGCTTTTCCTAGCAAATAATGGAAGCGCGTGCGTTGAGACCTAGACTTTGAAAAGAAAACGAGTTCCCTAATAGAAAGGGATCTCACTGAATGAATATGTCAATCGGGGAAAAACAAGGTAGTTCGTATTATAGTTAAAAATCAGCTAATGAGACGAACAATTTTAATCTCAATGGAAAAATAATAAAATTGCCCCGCCGAGAGAGAGCTCCGCGTAGGCCCGAGATAAACGGGACAATGATGCGGAGTGTTGTCGGCGGGGCTAAAGCGTTCATGAATTTGAATAACTCATCCAAAATATATTTGATGATGATTTCATACGCTTTAGTGCTTTTGTTTGTTTTTTGCTTAAAGTTAAATCTATCGTTTTAACCACAGAACCCATATATATAGAACGAAATTAGGACAAAAACAAAAAACCTGAACGCATCAGAAACTCGTATTGAAAACGCAATAAAAGCCGGTGTATCATTTGAGCACAACCACTGCCCTTAAGTTCGAAGAGGTCAAAAAAAGTTTTTCTGGAAGGGTAGCAGTCAACGGTATAACTTTGGAGGTAAAAGTTGGTGAGATAGTAGCTCTCCTCGGGCCAAATGGCTCAGGGAAGACCACGTCGCTTAGGATGGCTGCTGGACTGATGAAGCCGGATAGTGGAAGGGTAACAGTGTTTGGGGAGCCGGCTGGGAGCGAGAAAGCGAAGAGGTCAGTTGGTTACCTTCCTGAAGATGCTGGGCTATATGATAGGCTCACTGGTTGGGAGAACTTGCTTTTTTATGCCATGGTGCTCTTCGGTATAAATAAGAAGGCAAGAGAAACGGCTGAGTTAGGGGCTAAGCTATCAGGGCTAGGAAAAGATATTCACAGGCCCGCGGGAGTTATGAGCAAGGGGATGAAGAGGAGAGTAGCACTTGCAAGAACCCTCATGATTGGAGCCCCTTTGCTGTTGCTTGATGAACCTACTAGCGGGCTGGACGTTTTTTCTGCTGTGGAAGTTAGAAACACGGTGAAGGAATACTCGATTAGAACTGGTGCAGCTGTAGTTATCAGCAGCCATAATATGCTTGAAGTAGAGAGGCTCTGTGATAGGGTAGTGCTAATGCATCACGGAAAGATAGTAGAGCAAGGTAAACCTAGAGAGATAATTGAAAAATATGGGGCCGGTGACCTAGAAGAGGCATTCGTCGAAATAATTAAGAGGAGATGAGGTAGCACGGAAATCTATGCAGTATTATGGAAAGAGCTGAAGGACTTATCAAGAGACAGGAGGACGTTAGCGGCAGTCGTCGTGCTTCCTCTTCTATCGCTTCCCATGCTCGGATTGGTAACGCTAGCTGTGTATAAGACACAACCCCTTTCGTTTGCGATCGTCGACGGTGATAACAGCAACCTCTCTAAAACAGTCTTGAGCACACTCTCCCAATATATATCCCTTGCTGCGCAGTCTAGCGGCCAGAAGGCGAGCATATCAATTGAAGGCTCTCTCTCTATTGCTCTGAAGAGCTTTGGCTTGGACTATGTGATTTACATACCACCCGGCTTCGGGAAAAACTACAGTAGTCTGGAAAGAGTGGCATACCTCGAAGGTTACAAGAGAGCAGACAGCGCTAGAGCAGACGCAGCGCAGTCGGTCTTTTACAACGCCGTAAATTATCTCTCTTCCTTCCTATCGACACAGAGAACAGAGCTCCTGCTTCATTATGCAAATATATCTGCACCCGTAGAGGCGATCCTAAATCCTGTAGAGGTGGTGCAGAGTTTCTACGTTTCCGGAGGCTCGCCTGCCCCTCCAAACGCGGAAGAGCTCAGCTATACAGCAAGGATGCTGGCATTCGCTCTCTTTTTTGTAACTACCCCAGCGCTCACATATATGGTTGACAGCATAATGGGAGAAAAGGAAAGGAAGACAATCGAGTCTTTATTATCTTTACCAATAAGTAAGAAGTCGTTGCTTGGTGGAAAAATTATAGCAAGCAGCGCTATTGGCATAATTGCCGGAGCAGCAGACGTTCTAGGGGTCATTATTTATTTCTATTTGATATCTGTTGCATATGGAAGCGGCACCGTTTTCCTAAGCCCGGGGTTAATAGCAGTCCACAGCTTTGATGTGGCCTTGACAGCCTTCGCCACCTGTGCTATTGTTTCACCTCTCATAATAAGCGCTAGGAGCTCAAGAGGAGCAAATACTACCGCAGCAAGCGTAACTGGTCTAGCTATGGTGATCTTCTTCTTTGCACTATTCGCTGACATCAGCAGGCTTCCTCCCTATATTTATTATCCGCTTCTATTAGTTCCATATACAAATGGCATCATGGTACTGATTAATTACGTTCAGGGCTCATATTCCCTCTTCGTTCTACATCTCTCTTTATTGCTTGTCGAATCAGTGGCCTTATATATAGTGGCATTCAAGCTATTCAAAGAAGAGAGCTTGCTTCTACCATTCTCCGAAGAAAAGCAATCTTCTTTATGAAATTATTTATGTATACATAAAGACATGTTCATTACATCTGAAAGCCTCGC
>JAEMPT010000130.1 GCA_022759165.1 Thermoprotei archaeon | reverse complement strand
GGGGCGGAAGTCCCCTTTCTAATGGAGGTGATGGATAGCCCCCTTATAGATATGCTTTAGTTATATATAAAAAAAGAAAAACAAAGACCTCGGTTGCTGGAACTGGGTCGTACCCTCGGGACTGGGGGAACTTACGCCTGTGGAGAGCGACCCTTCGCAAACCTCCTTCCACAGGGGCATTACAGAACGGTTTTGTTCAGCGGAAACTTACGCTTTGGTTGAAGGGGGATCGAGGTCGCTCTGAGAAGCAGGAAATCCTCACCGCGAGGTTAGATGCCCCGTTCATAAGAATTGGGTAGTTCACTGGGAACAGCTTTGCCTTTATTGATGAGATGCCCTGCTACAAAATAGGAGAGCGTTTCTTCTTAGGCTCCACCAAGATTGAAAAAAGATTACTTAATTAAGTAGCACATAGCTATCAATGCGCTGAGTCACTCGACTTTTATGGACTTCTTTGCTTCCCAGAGACCATGAAGGTTGCAGTATTCAATCGCATACAATACTCCGCTTTTCTTCAGCCTGACCGTTACTGTGAGTTTAGGCTCAGCGTATTCAGGCTCTAAATTGATAGTAGCAATGTGAACGGGATTGAACGCCCTACCTTCTTCTTCAAAGTAAATTTTGATGAATCTAATAGAATGCGCTACTTGGTTGGGATGAGGGCCTACTTGTACTTTGATCTCAAAAGGTTCATTCGCCTTCACAACTTCTGGTGCTTCGATCTTAGGCGTGTGTGTTTCTACTTTGGATATCGCTTCGCCTGAGGCTTGTTCTGGTGTATATATAAGTTCTCCAAATCTCTTCATATTTTTCACCTAAATTTCTATAAGACGTTCACATATATTAATGTTTTATATATATGATAGCTGAACACTTCTTTAGTGAACTGACTCTCCACCGTTTTGAAGGACCGGGTTTTTACGCATCTATTCCTAAATATGTTGAGGATTAGGTGATCAGAGTTTCTGATTAATGTAGGACTTTCTCTATGTTTTTTAAATTCAAAAAGGTCTGTTTGATTGTTTACAACTGAAAACCTCGACTTTCAAAGCATGGATAAGTGAAAGCTTAAATCTTTCCCCGTTTTTTGCTTCTGATGATTAGTGAGATTAAAACTATGATTACACCTAATTGCTTGAATGTGCGATCGGCAACCGCATGAACATATGTAAGAGCGAACAGATGCAGGGAGCCAATGAATCGCAATAAGGGAACTCTAGCTCTTTAGGGTAGAGAGGAGGTCAGTGGAAGCTTCCTATTTCGAATAGGAGATAATAGTATGGTTTATAAGTTTTCCTTGTTTTAATTGTTCTCAATGATAAGCTCGATAGCTGTGGTTATCCCAAGCCTCCATTAGGAAGCGGGGAAACCTCATCCTTAGGGTGAGGAGAAAAGAGAATAAATGTATCAGGTTCCGATGAAGAGGATCCTAAATGCAGATGAACGGAAGATGAAGAGAAACCCACGCAATGAGGATCTTTATTTTATCTTGAGGAAAGGGCTCGAAGGAAAAATTTGGCTCGAAAAAGTCCTAGATGCAATTACGGAGTGCGAGACGGGGGGCTATGAAACAATATTGATATTAGATAAAAATACTAAAAGAGGGATCAAAGTCATAACGAGGCCAGATCCCTCCGTTGGAGGGAACGTTCCTGTTGAATGGAAAGAGATATCTTTGCTGAGCTCAGAGGATGAATGGAATGCTCTACTAGAATCACTGGGAATGTGCGATGATGCCAGAATTCTTAGGCAGGGAGATCTCGTATTCGTGGAGTGCTTGAACCCTTCAATTTCCTCTGAGGATGGAGTGTCAGTACTCAAGAACTTCGATGACCCTGAGGTGTTCTGCTATTATGGATGGGACGAGTGAAATTCCTAAAAAGATCATCATTAAAGGATGGCTATCCGAAGCCGAATTCAAAGATATAATGAAGTTCAGTGATTACGGTGGAACTACTACAAGTGGCACTAAAACATTCTTTCTCAACGTCGAAAAAGCGAAAAGAAACGGGATAAGCGAAGCAGAAATCGCAAAGAAGATCGAAGAGCTGAAAATCAGCGGCAGGCTCCTAAAAGTTGATGAAAGCGAGACGAATGATAAAAACTCAGGTATGAGGGCACTTGTACTTCTGGAAGAGGACAGGATCTTGCTCAAACCGAACTTTTTTTTGAAGGGGATAGTTGGAGATCTTTCAAGCTATCTTTCATATGAAAAAAGATTAAACGCTTATGTCGTACCACCTGGAAAATATTTCGAAGTCTTAGAGAAGCTAACCTCCTTAGGAGTTAAGGTCGAAGATAAAACAAGCATAATGAGAAGCATCCCGCTGAATTTCAAAGTAGAGCTGAAGGCCGAGCTAAGGGATTACCAGCGAGAGGCTCTTGCTAAGTGGTTAGAAAATGGGAATAAGGGAATAATAGCTCTTCCAACCGGATCGGGGAAAACACTCATCGGAATAGCGGCTTTAGCGAGAGTTCAAGAAAGGACCCTTATAATCACATATACAAAAGAGCAGCTAACTCAGTGGATCGAAATGATTCTCAACTTCACAGACATTTCTAAAAATATGGTCGCTCCATTTTATAGTGAAGAGAAGAAACTGGCGCCTATAACTGTATCTACATATCAAACGGCTTTCCGGTATATCGACCAACTTTCTCTAAGGTACAGTTTCCTAATAGTCGATGAGGTTCATCATCTCCCAGCTGATAAGTTCAGAACAATTGCCCTTGGGATGTACTCCCCGAAGAGGATGGGGCTAAGTGCAACCGTTATTAGAGAGGATGGTAGGCACGTCGATCTTTTCCCCCTAATGGGAGGTATTGTATATTATAAGACCCCACAGGAGATGGTTGACAAAGGATATCTTGCTCCTTATGAAACCTTCATCGTGAAGGTTAAACTTACTGAAGAAGAGAGGGCTAAATATGATAGGCTCAAGGAGGCATATAAAAGACTGACGAACGGTATACCGTTCAAGGAAGTTCTAGCGAGAGCTCAAAAGGGAAACTTCTTGATGGCAAGAGCTCTCAAGATTCATAACGAAATGCTCCAGATATATCAGAAAGCGAAGGAAAAGGAGAAGGCTGTGGTTAACATAGTTGCAAAGGAGCTCGAGTCGGGTTCGAAGATCTTAGTTTTCACCCAATACGTAGATCAGGCAGAAGAGATTGGAAAGTTGCTCGGTGCGAGCGTTATAACTGGGTCCACTGATCCTAAACAGAGGAAAAAAACGTTAGAAGAGTTCAGAAACGCCAAGGAAGGAATTTTGGTCTTGACAACCGTCGGGGATGAGGGGCTCGACATACCAGATGTCAACGTTGGTATCATCGTGGCTGGTACTGGAAGCAGGAGGCAGTTTGTTCAGAGGCTAGGTAGGTTACTTAGACCGAAGCCAGGTAAAGTAGCAAAGCTCTATGAAGTCGTTACAGTAGGAACTGCGGAAGAGGGACAGTTGAGGAAAAGGAAAAAGTTAAGCTTAGATATGTTTACATCATCTACCACAGGGAATAAGAAGGATGAAGCTTCATGAAAAAGTTATAACTGAAAACCTCGCCGTAAACGGCGAGAAAGGTGAGAAAAGCTTTTTGCATCTACTGGGTTAAAAATCTTAGAGGATGTTCCTCTTTTCAGAGGGGAGTTCAAGCATAAACATACCCCCTAGGGTAATGAGCTC
>JAEMPT010000054.1 GCA_022759165.1 Thermoprotei archaeon | reverse complement strand
CAATGAAGAGCTCGCCGCGCTGGTGAGATCGGGAGTCTCGTTTCATCATGCCGGTCTCACAGTAGAGCAGAGAAGGGAGATCGAGAGGGGTTTCAGGGGAGGGGCGATAAAAATCATAGTAGCGACTCCAACACTTGCTGCCGGTGTTAACCTTCCCGCAAGAAGGGTAATCATAGAAAGCTCAGAAAGGTATGTTGCAGGGGAAGGAAGTGAGCCAATAAAGATTTTGGAGTATAAGCAGTTCGCCGGTAGGGCAGGAAGGCCCGGTTACGATGAATATGGCGAGGCAATACTTATAGCTAAAACAAAGAGCGACGCAGAAGACCTACTTGCTACATACATAAATGGACAGCCCGAGAAGATACGTTCTAAAATGGGCACCCCATATAAGTTCAGGACTCATCTCCTTTCTTTCATTGTTACGTTCGATGGGTCAAATGACGAAGGCATTTCTAGATATATAAGTAAGCTTCTTCTTTCAAAACAGCTTAGGAAAAAGGAAATAGCTGAGCTAGTTTCCGAGTCAATAAAAATGCTTACCGAGGGCAATTTTATAATAGCCTCTGGAAACGCTTATCTTCCGACAGAGCTCGGGAGGTACGTATCGGAGCTTTACATCGATCCACTCACAGCACTTTATGCTATAAAGGCACTGAAGAAAGGGAAAGCAATTACAGAGTTTTCCGTAATGCATTTGATAGCAGCTTCCCCCGATATGCCAAAGTTGAGACTGAAGAGGGGAGAAATTGGAAAAATCGACGAAGCGATGACGCAATTCTTGCCGGAGATTCTTCTGGACCTACATGAGAGAGACGCTGATTATGAAGACGTCTTGGCAGAAGTAAAAACAGCATTATTCCTGCTTGACTGGATAAACGAAGTCCCAGAGCAGGAAATCTGCGATAAATATGACTTGGGTCCTGGTGATATTTTTGCCTTCGTTGAATCGGCTAGTTGGATAGCATATGCTTTGAGTAGGTTGGCAGAGATAATACCGGAGGCTAAGGCTCACTTAGACGAATTGAGGACATTAAGCGTTAGAGTCGAGGCCGGAGTGAAAAGCGAGCTTGCAGAGCTCGTACAGATACCAAAGATAGGTAGAGTAAGAGCGAGGAAGCTATATAGCGCTGGAATCAAAAGCCTAGAAGACATCGTAAAAGCTGGAGAAAATAGGCTGAGAGGCATAGAAGGCATCGGGGATTCCCTGGCTAAAGATATAGTTGAGTTCGCAAGTAAGCAGCTTTCTAAGCGCCATTAGACCCTAGGCACGAGGAAACCGGGATCCCTTTGACGCTTCTTCCTTTATAGCCTACTACTCTAACATCCAGAATGCAAGGTGGGGTGAAAAATCCCTTCAATTCAATGGTCAATGGATATGAGCCGAGCTGCCTAGCATACGAGATCCCATCGTTAGTTGCCATCTCAACATAGGCTCTTTTCAATATTGTTCCAGGAGGTACGACTCGTTTTAAAAAGGCCGGATCGTATTTGTGCCTAACAACCCATGTGAACCTCTTAGCCCTATATTTATTTCTCTCGAGCAAAGATTCCTTCCAAATTAACTGCAGCTTAGTATTGGGAAGAACAAGGACCTTCCTTATGTTTATTCTCCTCACCAGAAGCTCTCTTTTCAATAGTTCATCTAGGAACTCTAGGTTCTTTTCATAAGTTCTCGAGCTCTCCCCAGGTAACCCCAAAACGAAGTTTATTCCAGGAAGTATATGAGGAAGACCATTGTTTCCTATAGCTTTCCCGACTTCATTCACTATTTCTACCGCTTTGATAACGTTTTCAGGAGAAGCTTTTAGGTTGTTTAGCTTAACCACTTTTTCATCGGCGCTTTCTAGACCAAAGGCTAGCACGTCTCCCGGGGAATGATATTTGATGATCCCCTCGATCGACCTCTTCGCTTTTTCCGGATATGATGAGATAACAGCGGGATTGGCATTGTCAACATGTATATTTGCTTGTGGTGCAGAGCTTCTAACTAACATGAAGAATGATTCCAAAAATTCAGGATTAGGCTCTGGCACCTCCTTCCTTCCAAGATCCTTTGAGCCGTATGAGATTATGTCCGGCTGTCTGCCGATCCTGAAGCTTCTGACCCCTTGAGCATATAATGTTGCCACTTCTTCAACGACCTTCAAAGGGTTCCTAGCAACCGGCTTGCCATATAGTGGTTCTATACAGAAAGAGCATCCTCCAACGATCCACCTGCTACAACCTCTATATGTCTCTATCTCAGCGGTCAAATTGTAGCCATAATTTGGGTGTTGCCTCACTATTTTGGCTCCAGTTATAGCGAATTTGTCTGTATCACTATAGTCTTCTCTTTTAATCCATTCTTCAGCCTTTTCTTCACCATACTTCATATATTCGCTCACATAGATCTCCGGGTCACCGTTTACAACCGCACCATAAACCTTCTTGAAAGTTTGGGGAGGTATCGCTGGCTTCCCGCCTATTTCCCCCATACCGAATCTTGCGGCAGGTCCAACCAAAACTGTGAATGTGTCATTCAGCATTCTGCCTATCCTTTCAAGCTCCTCCGGCGTTATAGGAATTCCACCCAGATATTTTCCAGGCACTACAACTCCCGCGATCACGATGACCATTCTGGAAGAGGAGGAAATTTTAAGGAAGTCTGAAAAGTTTTTCCTTACCTCGTCAATTGTATAGTACAGAATTTTCGCTTCTGGGTCTGAGCTCCATATTGCTCCGGCTATATATCTCGGATAAACATCTATAAATGGTGGTACTCCCAAACCTGCGGGCTCATCGGTATAACCGTCCAATATAACGAATTTTTCTCTCACAAAATCACAGTCGAAGTTCTTTTGGGAAAAGCATTAAGCTATACATAAATTTTCAGAGGTCTAGCTCCTCTGTCTCTTTAATAATATCTCTTACGATGACTGCTTTTGAACTCGTGTAGTTTATGGAGTACATCTTAGCTCTTCCAAAAGCCCTTTCATTTATTATACCCGAGTCCTTCAGCTCTTTTACGTATCTCTTCACATATGCATAGTTCAGTCCCGTTTCCCTAGCTATTCTGGAAATGTTGACTTCTCCATATTCATATATTACCTTAAGAACCTTATACTTTCCTCTGCTTCCAATTATGGTGCTCACGGCTCACTTGCCTCTCCCAGCCAGAAGTTCTTCTACCCGCTTTTCAAGTTCATCTAGAGGTCCCCCGCTTATTCCAAGCAAGGTGCTTTTTCCTCTATATCCTTTCCCGCTGCTCCTAGCAGTCAATATCCCTAGGTTTTTCATTTTCATAATATATGTATATAATTGCGTGTGCTTCCTAGCCTTTTCTCTGTAGTTCTCGCAGATTTGCCTGTATGTGCTTTCAACCTCTCCCATCCTAGCGAAACCGCTTCCCGTTTCTTTAAGCGTCTTTACTACCGATAGAAATATAAGTAGCTCGTGCTTTTCGAGCGAATGGAGCTGGTCCTGTAGTAAAGCGGTCTCTGGCCTAACAACCACCTGCGCTTTCCTTATGTCATCCATAGAAATGCTTCCTCTCCTCTCCGCATCAGCGCTCTCTCCAGCCCTAACTAAGATTTCCAAAGCAGTTCTAGCGCTTCCGGGCCCCCCCTTGTCATAACCTTCAAGGAGCGAAATGTACTTCAGACCGTCGTCTGAGATAACGCCCGGAAATAGGGCTTCTCCGG
>JAEMPT010000051.1 GCA_022759165.1 Thermoprotei archaeon | reverse complement strand
GTATCTAAGTGCAAGCATAATCATAGCCCGCAGGGCAATGAGCTCTGCGGGATGGGGGAGCAGTGAGCCCCCCGAACCAGCAAATGAGGCTGGAGGCGTAAAGCCCCAGCTAAACGCTGGAAGCCTCGTCCTTCAGGAGGGGTAGCTCACATAGAAACCCCAATATTATCAGTTCATAAGTTTTTCTTGCTGAATTGAAAAAGATAAATGTGTAAAAAAGATATACGTTGTGCTCGTTTTCCTTTTAAAAAATATGTGGAATTTAACAAATTTCAATAGAGGGATCTTGGAAAGGAAAAAGCAAAGCGAGAAGATAACGTTATATTAAGGCTTAAAAATTATAATAACTTGGTTATAAATAAAAAAGCAAAGTTGACCAGGGAGGTTGTTTTCCTTTTGCTTCCCCACGAGATCGTGAGCAAATATTTAGCCCCAAATTTTAGGGGTCTTATAGCACATAACTTAGTTGAAAGAGGACTTGGACAGTTCAAGATTGCCAAGCTAATGGGCCTATCTCAACCGATGATCAACAAGCTTTTGAATAAGCCCACTGAATACTACTATGGCCAACTTGAATCATTAGGATTAAGCAAAGATGATGTTAAGAGGATCGTAGAACTAGCAGCATTCAACCTTTATAAAGGAAAAAGGTTCGAATATTTGACGCAGATTAGCTCATATTTCAATTTGATCCTAAAGGAAGGCAGGGTATGCAATTTACATAGAAGCGTTTCACCGGAAGTACCTCCTGACTGTAACTTATGCCAAAAGTTATTCCAAGTAGTGAGTGACCCTATAGTTGAGGAGATAAAGGCCTCATTCCAGATACTTATTTCAGAAAAGGATGCGTTTAAAATTATACCTGAAGTTGGTTCGAACATCGTAGCATCTCCTTACAATTCAATATCAACGGAAGATATCGCTGGGTTTTCCGGTAAGATCGTTAAGGTTGGCGAAAAAATTATAGCGCTTGGGGATCCAGTTAAGGGGGGAAGTAAGCATACTGCTAACGTACTATCCATTGTGAAGAAGAAGTTCCCGCATATAAACAGCGCTTTCGTGATAAAGTTCAGCGAAGAATGCCTCAATACTATGAAAAAAATAGGATATAACGTTATAACGGTAGGTCCTCATAAGGATTTAAGCATGCAGATGAGAGACCTGGAATCAGCATTAGAAAGCACAAGCATGCAACCAGATGCTATCGCTGATTTGGGCGGGCTGGGAATAGAGCCAGTAATTTATGTTCTATCCTTTAGCGCAACTGAAGCTGTAAAAAAGGCTTTCGTTTGCCTTCAGGGAAAATGACTAAACTCGTATCAAAACAATAAATGGTAAAGCTTTAAGTTGTAAGAGCGATTACTAAGAGCTTTTCATTGTATAGTCGAGTTTTTTACAACTGAAAGCCTCGCCTTTTAAGGCGGGGATGGAGCAAAAGCTTATAGGTTTTCTTGCTCTAATTGCTTTTGATTAAGAGTAAGATTAGAATCGTGTTTGCCCCTAATCAATGGATGTGGGATCGGTTACCACATAAATAATTGTCGTGGGGGGATCTCTTACCGCCCCTCGGATGAGAGATGTACTCACATTAGATACGAAGAATTTTATGTCATTTAGTGCGGTTTGAAGCTAGTTTCATATCTGTTCAACTTCAGACATAAATATTCGATGTGATGCTAAGAAACTTATCATATGAATTATGAGAATATGTCGCGTTTCCAGTACTCAAGAAAAATTATAAATTGGGTGATAAGTAAAAAAAGTGATAAAGCGGCGGTCGTCTAGCCTGGACTAGGACGTCGGCCTTCCAAGCCGGTGATCCCGGGTTCAAATCCCGGCCGCCGCACTTTTATTTGAATGCTCAAAGCAAGTTAAAAGAGTAGTAACTAATGAAAAAATGAGCCAAGCGCGAAAGAATCGATACATTAGCGTTTAAGGAGATACTGCCGAATCGTATCTAATGGCGTTTCTCTTATACAAATGATAATAGATTGATGTTTGATTTTACCTCAGACCATCTTTCTATTCCAAAGAATGAATAATTTTTTGAAATTATTCGGAGGTCATATTGAAAAACAATATATCGAATTTTGAGGTTGAAGATTGATTTTTCCTATAACGAAGGGAGAGAATGTTTTTGCTTAAAAATTTGTTCACTCAAGGAAAGATACATTGACGAAAAATATTAACTCCTTCCCAAATAGATATATACATGCGTAAAGCAATTAATTTTGCTTCTTTAAGGTGAAATTTCGATATGAGTGAGTCTAGCGGCAGCGGTGGAGAAAAAAGTGGTGAAAGAAAAGAGCTAGTACTGAAGGTGGCCGAGGCCAAACAAAAAGATGTTGGAAGAGGAAAAGTGAGGATAGATCTCGGTCTCCTTAAAAATATCGGGGTGGAGCCCGGAGATATTGTGGAGATCGAAGGAAAGAGAAAGACAGCTGCAGTAGCTTGGCCAAATTATACGGAAGATCAAGGAATGGATATCATTAGAATGGACGGACTTGTGAGGAAAAATGCTGGGGTCGGAATAGGAGACAAGGTCATCGTTAGGAAGGCGAATCCAAAGCCAGCACAGATGGTAAAGCTTGCCCCCAGTAGTTTTAATATACAGATCGAAGAGAGTTTCGTTAGCTATGTAAAAAGGAGGCTAGTAGATTATCCAATGGTCGAAGGAGATACCATACTAATTCCGGTCTTGGGCCAAGCGATACCTTTCACGGTTGTCCAAACTAAGCCTCAAGGGGTGGTCATTGTGACCCCCGAGACTGACGTGAAAGTGCTCGATAAACCGATCGAGCCAGGAAGGATGCCCAGAGTTACATACGAGGACATCGGGGGTCTGAAGAGCGTTATACAAAGGGTAAGGGAACTTATCGAGCTTCCCTTAAAGTATCCGGAGATCTTCAAGAGGTTGGGGATAGATCCCCCGAAGGGTGTTTTGCTCTATGGTCCACCGGGCACAGGCAAGACATTACTTGCGAAAGCTGTGGCTAATGAAACTCAGTCATACTTCATATCGATAAACGGCCCAGAAATAATGAGCAAATTCTACGGGGAAAGCGAACAGAGGCTCAGGGAAATCTTCGAAGAAGCGAAAAAGCATGCTCCAACTATTATATTCATAGACGAGATCGACGCGATAGCGCCGAAGAGAGATGAAGTACTAGGAGAGGTAGAAAGAAGGGTCGTTGCCCAACTCTTGGCGCTTATGGACGGACTCGAAGCAAGGGGAGACGTCGTTGTGATAGCTGCAACTAACAGGCCAAATGCCGTTGATCCGGCGCTGAGGAGACCGGGCAGGTTCGATAGGGAAATTGAAATACCCCTTCCTGACAGGCAAGGGAGGCTTGAGATACTTCAAATACATACAAGGAACATGCCCCTAGAGGCAAATGACCCCCGAGAAAAGGTAGATCTTGAGAAATTGGCAGATATAACCCACGGCTATACAGGCGCAGATCTCGCAGCTCTTACTAGAGAAGCCGCAATGCATGCCCTCAGACGGTATATGCCGATGATAGATCTGAGCAGCGAAAAGATATCCGAGGACCTGCTGAACAACATGGTAGTAAAGATGAGCGACTTCATGGAAGCTTATAAGGAGATAGTCCCAAGCGGTTTCAGGGAGATCTACGTTGAGGTTCCAAACGTAAGGTGGAGCGATATAGGAGGTCTTGATGAGGCGAAGC
>JAEMPT010000109.1 GCA_022759165.1 Thermoprotei archaeon | reverse complement strand
GTTTCATTTGTACCAAAAACTATAGGGAGAGTAGTAGGAGGAATGACGGGGACAAAAGGGGGGATGTTAGGTAGTTCGGGAAGTTATTGGGAAAAAAAGGGAGCAGGGGGATTTAGAGGGGATCTTTCTAACACGCTATCTTATGGGTTACCTGCAACTGTTGGAATGAAACTTTTACCTAAAAAATCACAAAAGGGAATGACTTCTTTCGGTCAAAAATATGTTATCCCTACGGCGGCAGCTGTAATCGGTAATGCATTTCTGCCAGGAATAGGTGGAACTATAGGAGGCACTTTAGGAGGAACCGCCGGCGCAGGGTTACGTGGTTCAAGTCTAGGGGAAGGAGCTTTAAGAGGTGGGACAATAGGTACGCTTCTTCCAAGCGCGGCCTCATTAGGAGGATCCGCAGCAAGTTCTTTGGGATTTAATAGTCTTGGTTCGAGTCTAAGTAATTATGGGACTCAGAATGCAATTTTACCTTCAATTGGTAGATTATTCGGTATGGAAAATACGGGTAATAGTTTCTTGTCCAATGCTGGTGGAAGTGGGAATATTTTGTCTAATTTAATGGGTGGAAGTGGAGAAGGTGCTGCGAACCCCAGGATGTTTGAAGCTAACAATCAAGGATCTGCATTAGAAAATTATAATAGATATCAAAGTGGAGTAAGTGCTGGTGACGAGAGTTTCACCGATAAATTACTAGGAAACACTAAAGACTTTCTGACTAAACCTAAAAATCTTTTAACTCTAGCGTCAGTTGCTAGCTCATTTGCGAACCGACCAAAAGAAAAGAAAGAAAAAACACCAGAACAACTAGCGGATGAACAAAAACGTTTAGAAAGGGCACTTAGATTAAGCCCTGCTGATAGAGCTGGTATGGAAGCTAATTTGCTGGCAGAAGAACAGATGAGAAGAAGGATCGCTCGTCAAAAGTTCTTACCGGAAGAGCGGCTAGGTAATATCGAACCTATGTATCGAAAAAGTAATACTCCAGAAGAATATAAACAGCATGGCAAATGGCTAAGTTATTATAACAATCCTCAGTTTAGTGGCGAACCTATACCTTATAAAAAAGGCGGCTCAACACTTCCCCATATGATGTATGAAGCAGAAGAAATGGAATATCCCTCAGGACTAGGGCGTTATATAGCAGGGGATACTAATGGACAAGATGATAAAATACAGGCTCTGCTTTCTGACGGTGAGTATGTTATCCCTGCTGATGTCGTAGCTCATTTAGGAGACGGCAATAATACTGCCGGTGCAAAAAAATTAGATATGGGTTTAAAGAAAATACGTAAGCATAAAGGTGGTATAATCAATAAGTTACCGCCAAAGGCTAAATCGTTAGCAAGTTATTTAAAATAAGAGGTTAGTATGGGTAGTGAATATGGTAGGGGGTATGGATCTGATTTAGCTCCCGAGCAACTTCTTGAGGAAGGAGCGAAGATTTTAGCTAGAGATCAAGCTAGACTTTCGGGCTTAAGTTATCCAGTATATAAGGGGCAAACAGTAGCTCCAATGTCTAGCCTTACCCAAGAGCAAGAACTTTAAAGGAAGGCTTTGCTAGAAAACCAGCTCCATACTCACGAAAATTAGAGACTGTCTTAAATCGTTCTAATGCAGGGATTGATCCAACTCGTCAACTGGGGATGTTAGGACAACGGCAACAAGATTTTAGTGACAATACTATGCTAGGTGCTTTGCGTAAACAATTTAGAGAGTCATACGACCCAAGAATTGATAGGTTTAGAGGTAAGGGTCAAAGAGATGTTCAAATGGGGCTACGTGAAGCTTCAGGAGAGCTTGGAGATATAGGTCGAGCAAGTGGGGTTTTAGAACAGTCGAGTAATGAACAGCTTGTAAAAGCTCTTCAAGCATTACAAGCTCAAAAAGAAGCTCGTAGAGAGGGTTTAACCGGAACGCTTGAGCAATTTGGTGCTCAGAAGCATGGGTATACTAATTTAGTTAATCAAGCTCAAAGAAATCAATTTAACGAAGAGGCCGCTGCGCCATATAGAAGAATGGAAAGACTACGAGAAGCTCTTGGGCCTTTAAGCGCAAATATGGAATCAACACACCCAGACATTCAAGCTCAGTCAGGAAAAGATGCCTTGCAAGCTCTAAGAGCTTATGGGGTAGATGTATCTGCGCCAGTAGGAAGCTGGGGAGACGCAAGAACTGCTCCTGCTACATATAAGGGGCAATTAATGGCAAATCTTCCTCCAGAAATATTAGCCTCGCACAGTACTTTAGAAGCTGTAAATCCTAAATTTAAAGATACTTCTTATGACCAACGCAAAGCATTACTTAGGCAATTAATGACGGATAGGGGTGTTGGACAAAGAGCTGAGGAAGCAGTGCCGGAGAGAATGCGTGGTGCTGTTGAAGGCCTTGAGTACGAGGCTAAACAGAAATTAAAAAAAGATTTAGCCGCTATTAATAATCGATTTATTCAAGCTAATCAATACGGCTCGCCACAACACATGAGGGAAGCGGAAAGAAGAGCTAGAGAAGTTTCAAAGGCTACTCTTGGAGAGAGAAATAAATTGCTACAAGAGTCAATGAAATCTGAATTAACCTTAGGGCACCAAGGCCAACTTTCTAATCTTCGGCAGTTAGGTCTCTATGGAGATCAGGGGCAAAAAGAGTTTGGTGATACACTTAGTAAGATTAGGGATATGAATAAGCTAGGTTCTACTAAATGGGGGAATGAACAAGCTGAAAATGAAGATTTATATAAAAACTATCAAAATGAAGCTGCTTGGGAATGGCCTCACATGAAAGGGGTAATTGCAGGAAATGCTAGAAGTGGAGCTTTAGGCGATGTATTTAGGGGGTTGAGTAACAGAGGGATAGGTCTAGATCAATTAGCAGCACTAAATACTAATTATAGTGAATTGCAAAAAGAAAACGTTGCACGTAGAGCGGAGTTAGATACTAGAGACAGTACAATAAATGATTTATATAAGCAATTAGGAGTATTTGAAAAACAAAGAGGCAACGATTTAATGAATCAAAGGTTCCTTGATGCTACTAGGGATTCTGATGAAGCTACTAACTGGTGGAATACTACTGGATCCAAGAGTGGCGACTCTACTGCTAATTGGAAGAGAGTAGAGGAGGCGAGAGCTAAATTAGCTGCGGCTGAAAAAGAGATACGAGCAGCCGGAAATATTTCGCAAATTTGGGGTCAGTCAGCCAGAGAGTCTTCTGCAAGACATGCGGGTTATAATAAAGCTTGGGATGCAAACTTGGCACAAAGAGCGTCAGAAGAAACAGCAAGATTAGAGGCTTTAAAAAAGGCGGCGAGTCCAATGGAACAATTTAATCGAATGAATAAATATCAACAGTATGCTTATAGAAATTATCCCTCAGAAGGTGAATTCTTGGCTGATAATGCGAGGCTTGGTAGAGAATACTTTGGGTCTGATGATTGGAAAACATATCAAGGACAATTCACAAGAGTACCAGAGGCTCAGCGTGCTGCTTTTTGGAATAAGTCATAATAATATCGAACAAGAATTATTTATATAAATAGGTAATAAATCATGGTAGGAGCTAAAGAATTCGCGATAAGACGCAAGATAATCGAGAAAAAAACGAAGAATCCGCTTATTGAAGGAATATCTATACCAAAATTTATGAAATCTCATGAAAGTGATATGAAAGAAATTGCGGGATCATTTTTAGATAAGCAACCTAAGAATAGTTTTAATTTGCCTAAAATAGC
>JAEMPT010000112.1 GCA_022759165.1 Thermoprotei archaeon | reverse complement strand
TTCACTTAAGTCCTTCGTCTTTGCTCTTTGTATTTTTCTAGCATAGAGAGGATTTTGTCTTTTTCCTTATCAGCCAGCTTTTTCTCTAGCTCCATCTTCTTCTTGACAGCATCCTCCTCAACCTTTGAATTTACGAATAAAAAGCCTGAAGCTCTCTCGTAGACGTAGTCCGAGAGGCTCAAGACAGGGATTCCCCCTCCCTCTAGGAGCGATGCTAATCCTTTATTAGAGATTGGACCCGGAAAAATTACGCTCAGGGGTCTCATGTTTTTGATATCTTCTACCGCCTCTTTCTGGTATGAGTCTGGATTCTCAATGAATACTATCCGCCCATTAACGTTAGGAAGGATGCTCAGATTGCTCTTTGTAAGGCTTGGGACGATAGGTACAGCGACGATCTCCCCTCTCGATATTCTCTGTAGCAAAGATGAAAGCTTCTGAACTTCCGAGGAAATAGACTCTAGTTCGTTCTCTTTTTCCTTAAGAGTCCTTTCCGCTTCAGCGATCATTTCCTTTAATCTATGCAGTTCCCTTGCATAATAATCTTCTTTATTTAATTGAAGGACCCCTTTCTTGTATAGCTCTAGCTCGCGTTCCTTTCGCCTTATCTCCTCCTCTAAAGACTCAATTCTTTTAGCGAGTATCATATTTTCCTTTCGGATTAAGTCCACGGTATCTGTTTCTCTTCTGTATTTTTCGTCTTTTCTAATATCAGGCGAGACTACTATCTTTATGCTTTTGTTAACTGAGCTTAAGTACGCCTTCAACTCCTCCTCGACAGCATCAGCAAGGGAGCTCCCTCCTATGATTCTCTTTTTCACGTTCTCCGCAGGAATGTCTAAGCCGGTTTTCTCGAGATATTTGTTTACCTCGGTCAACTTTTTAGAGAAAGCCTTATAGGCCATATATGCAGCAGCATATGCGTCTCTCATGTGAGAGTCAGAGTCTACTATTTCACCTTTTTCTAGAGCTTTTTCAATTATGTTTCTTTTTTCCTCCACGGTGAGTACTCTATCAGGCACATACAGTTCAGCCCCAAACTGGGAAGCTATTTTTTTGACACCTATAGGAACAGGATAAACATCTGTTGCGACAACTATAGGCTTTCCATATTTCTCTATAAGCTCAACAGCTTCCAACCTACCCATGCGCTGCCATGAACCTATGTATATTACGTTACCATCTATATCTAAAATGGCGATTCCATAGGTCATCCCAGGATCTATTCCAACTATAAGTGGTTTCGCTTCCTTTACCTTTTCCTCATAGAGAAGTTTCACCTTATATTCAGGCCTTATTTCCACGCTAACGCTAGTACCAGTTTTTGGCTTTACGATATTTTCGAGCGATTCTCTCGGAGCAAAAACGGTAAAAGTTGCTCCATCAAGCCCACCGCCAGCCTTTCTATATAAAAGTTCGTAGTCAAAGCCGGTGCTATCCAAGGCATCCTTTATTGAATTTACTATTTGTAGTATAGCCGTTCTAACCTTTCTCTTATACCTATTGCTGCTCATGCCTCCTGAGCTTAAGTTCCTGTTCTTTCGAACTATAATTTTAGTTCTGGCCTCTTTTTTTACTACCTCCTCTCCAACTCCCATTGAAGCCAGTAAAGCAAGGTAATACGCTGTTTTAGAGGGCGTTAGCTGGGCTGTAGGTATCCCCATGTTCCTCAGCATTTCCCTAAAGTCCCTTTCCCGCCCATGACTTAGGTTGATTTGATAGATAGACGTCTTCTCAGGGAGAAGTGAAACTACCCTCCCCAGTTCAAGCTTGCTTTCAGCTAGCTCAGCGATATTGTCTATTGCTAATTTTGAGACCTCCCATTCCCAACAAAGCCTTATAACCTTTTCAAGCCCGACATCATCATACTTAGAAACAACTTTTCCTTCACAGAGTAGCACAACTGAGTAAGTTCGTCTTCCCCCCTCATACTTGAACAGGTCTATTCCTATATAGCAACCTCCTGATGCATCCTTTGGAGCCCTTTGCTCTTGGTCAGAAGTCGTCATAATGTTCTGAGCCCTTTACCGCTGTGAGTTTTGTATTATCACATTTAAAATTTAACGACTCGGCTATTATTTTTTCATATATCTCGTTGCAATTAACATTCAAGCCAAACCGTTTATTAAAATATTTCGATATATAGCATATATCTCTTTTTAACACTTCAAGAGCTCCAGGCATCTCCTTCGTGATGTACTGAGGCCAATCAATTACTATGGGCTTCTCATCTGGGAATCTTATAATTACGTTGTATTCGCTGAGATCTCCATGTATTATTCCAGCGCAGGCATATGAAATTGTAATGACTTCGATTATTCTTTCAAAGATACCTTTTGGATTACTGAGATAAGGAAGCTTGTATAGTTCTACTCCTTCAACGAATTCCGTAGCAACAGCATTTCTACTATAGCCATAGGGCTTTTGAACCATGTCTGAATATTGTGATAAAATGGTTATAGCCTTATATTCGCGAGCGGCATTTAGTTTCGACTCAATAAGCCAACTTGCTATGCTACGAGAAGCAGCGTATGATCGGACCTTTACTAATTTTTTAAAGCTCTCCTTTCCTACACAATGAAACTTTATAGAAAGCCTTGCTCCAGTGGGAGAAAGTGCTTCGTATATTTCGCTCTCCTTACCTACACCTATCTTATCTCCAACGGCTTCAATTACCCCCCTATCCACAAGAGACTTCAGAGACAAAACATTTAGACCTAAGTAAGTCAACCTATATCCAACTTCACTTCCCAGTTTCCTTTTTACTAAAGACAATGCAACCAACTGCTCTAAAATATCCATAAGTTTGTTCGGATTTACCTTGATTTTAGAAAAAATAACCTCTTGTGGAACGTATTCATATCTTGGAAGCATAGAATCAATTATCGAAAGCACCCTAAAGCCTTCCTTGGAAATTTTATTGTAAATCTCGCCTAGCTTCAAGTGACGCACCACTATAGTTTAATCTAGCCTTCGCTTTTTTAATGAGGCATTTAACCGTAAAACGGAGATCTTTTCTCGAGCCTTTTTAATTAAAAAAGCATATTAAACTATTGCCTTGGTACTTCACAACAATAGTGTTGTTGAGAAAGGGAGTCTAACTCAAAGAAGTGTTTTAGAATTTTGCTTTAAAAATGGATTCAAAATAGTTTTCTAAAGCTTCAATCTTATCGCCCTATTCACACTTAAAATTATTCTTTTTGGCACTAAAGTACAGTCATTTAAAATGATAATAAATTTATTAAAATTTCAAATTCTCTCACATGTAATTTTTAAGTAAACGTATTATCACATGTTACAGACAATAAAAGCTAGCAGTTATTAATTCAAAAGAAAAATTAATAAATAACTTAATAAAATAAAATACAAATGGGTGAATTAAAGTGGAAACTAAGAAAGCGGAAGAAGAAAATGAAATCGTTGGAAAACCTGGTATAATAGAGAAAGATGGGACGCTCTATGTAAGCGGAGACGATTATATCGTTAGAGTAGCCTCCGCTTTAGCGAACTCAACGCGCCTGTATATCCTCAAGTATATAAGAGAGCACGAGTCTGATGTAGGAGAAATAGCGGAGTTAATAAAGCAGAGCAAGGCTAACGCCAGTGCGCAAATTAAAAAGTTGGAGGAGGCAGGTCTTCTCAGAACCACTTACAAGCCAGGCCAGAGAGGAGTAAAGAAAATAACTCTCAGCAATATAAGAAAAATAGTTATTTACATATGAATATCTTTCTTGAGCTTTTATCGCTTCACAGTTAAAACACGAAC
>JAEMPT010000098.1 GCA_022759165.1 Thermoprotei archaeon | reverse complement strand
AAGAGGATGAGTTTGTTACTGAGAAAGAGGATGAGGTTGTTTCTGAGGAATTAGAATTACGGAATATACGAATGGTGAATCAGAAGATTAAAGAGTTTTTCGTGGGATCAGAGAAAGAGCTAGGGATTTTGGCTTCTCACTTGAGAGATGTGATTAAATCTGGGCACAAAAGGCTCAGTAAAGATGTTAAGCTCCATGACCCATCTACATTGGCAAAGGGAGTTGCATATTGGGCAATGCAGAATTTACATATTTCTGCTTCTTTCATTGGCCTGTCCTCGAACAGTACTGTGGAATTTAACAGGTCTTCTTTTGTTGATTTAATTAATGCCTATTTAGCGATGTCAGAGAAGTTTAGGGCTGATAACCTTTACGTCGATGCTCTCTTTGCTTCAATTAGGGTCTCTTTGGGCAGGGCAATGCAAATTGTAATGTCTGATCAGCGATATGAGTTAGAGAGAGAGGCCGTCTTAGCTAAGGTTCCTGAGGAATATTTGAGTGGCGATGCCGTAAGTCAAAGTCGCATGGTTCAGTTAGTCGATTATTTAACGCAAGCTATTATGTCATATTGGTTGTCAAACTTATCTTCGATGTCGGCTCCGACTGGAAGGCTTAAGGTTAACCAAAAGTTCTCTGGCTTTAGTGACTTAATGAGAGACCCAGATGAAGTAGTTGCTGGCTTAGCCTCAGCCTCCCCAGCATATCTTATTGGGCTTTTATTATGGGCCTTAGGGGACAATAAAGTACAACGCGCCGTGCGTTCCTCTTTGGGCGGGGCTAACACTGGGGTTATTTTCCATGATGTCATGGAGCCAGATAAGCTTTCTCCGGATTCAATACGGCAGATTTTGTTTGATACAGTTGGGTCTTTTGCCGTTTCTTTGATGTCTATTTTAGATAAGTCTGGTAGTATTGTGTCTAAATATTACAGTCTGGCTATTTTAAAAGACTATAATAGGGCGCGAGCTCATAATGAGACATTGTCTCTTCGTGACTTTGTAGACGACACAGTTAATGAGGAATATCGTAAGAAAAAAATGATGGAAGCTTGGCCGATGGCCTTTGAGAGCATGAAGACTAGGGCAACTGTTCAGAATTGGAAATCAGCAAGTGCTAAAAGTATTATCAGTCCTTCTTTTGCGTTGGCTGCAAAGTTTGGGGCAGGAGCCGTGATTGACCAAGATATGGGGCCGGATAAAGCCATTAATAATGGAGTTCCATTTTTGATTACAGCTCTACAGGCTCTCACTAAGGATCATAGGTTTGCGTTTAAGATGACGGCGGGTATTCTTGAGAAAGAGGATTTTTCTGAAGGGCTTCCATTCGCCGCTCAGGAGATTAAAAGAATTCTGGAGACGGGAAAGTTTAAACATAGTTACAAAGGTAAGTTAGACGGGGACAGTCTAAAGAAATATTTATTAAATGTGTATTTTGAAATTAGGCGTAGGCGTCGTGGGGCTTATTATGTTAGACCTGAAGACTCTATGCTCGCAGATGAAGGTCAAAGTACGCTATTCGCAGACGTGGTAAAGGAGCTAGCGAATAAAGAGGGAGGGTTAACCAAATATAGTTTTAGCGATGTAGATAAGGAGTTTAACTTTGCCTCTCTATCAAATAAGACAAATGACAAGTTTACTCCTATGGATAAGTTTTTTGAGGCATTTAAAAAGCAAATATTAGAAAGCGGCATGAATCATGAGGGGGCATTCTCTACTATCATGCAGGCGTTTAATTATAGCAAGAATTATGCTTCTTTCCCTCTTCTTATTTATATGCTCAACAGAAATCTTGGATCCATTCCAAATCTTTCTGAAATTAAATATGATAAGGATTTTTTTGAAACTATGGGAAAGGCCTTAGCGGCTACTCTGATGGAAGTTTCTAAAATCAATGCCTTGACTGACTCTGCCGCTAGGGGTGTGCAGAAAAGTTTTATTAGTGGAGATCTAAGTAAGATAGAAATTGTTTCTAATATTATAGCTTTTGTATACTGTTTGAATAATCCAGCTATCGGTGAGCAATTGAGGGAAATAGGTAAGCTTGATACTCCAGGTCGCATAGCTTTAAATAAAAGCATGATGGCGGCGCGCTATAGGGTTCCAGTGAAAGTTCGTAAAATTCTAGGTGTTTCTGGGGTATCTGTTTCTCCAGATTTTATAGGTATGTTGGATCAGGGTCGGGTTAATAGTTTAGCGGATGCGATTAGGATTTTTAGTAGTCGGCACCAAGACATAGAAGACATTGTAGATTATATTAGTGGTGAAGCTCTATATATGCCGGAAGAGGCCAAAAAGCTTTTTGATGTTTTTGCTTCTATGGCCGGTTATCAACTTAAAGAATCCTATGGGGTTGTGCGCATAGGAGCACAGGAGGCTATAAAGAAAAGCATGTCCGGTTCATATGATGCTAGCGCAGAGCCTCAGCATAATTCCTATGTGCTGGAAGCAGTAAGACAAATTAACGATAACGTTGTCTATAATATATGCGGGGCTGTTGGCAAACATAAATTTGATGTTAAAAAACCGTTTTCGACTGGGGCTATCCCAGTAGAGAGATTTTCTAATTTTACAGACGCTATTAAGTCTGCCCTAAAAAGCAATGGCATTCATACGTCAGATGATTTAGTTAGGGCTATATACAATACGCAAAGGGATTCCAAGTCTAGTGGAGAGCAACTCTATGAAACGATTTGTGATATGGTGACTTCAATGTTTCCACGCCAAGCGCCAGATTCGGGGCTTATGCCAGTGTCTGGGGCTACGAATGCGGCTTGGAGTTTCTATATTACGAATCGGATGGTAGACGTTTTGCTCCCAGAGGCACTTAAAAATGAAATTAAAACAGCAGACGTGGAAGAGCTTTCGGTTGCAGATATTTTGGCGTTGGCGGAGAAAGTGTTTGATGTTCTTTCCACAAAGCTTATTGGCCAGTCTTTAGATGATTTAACTTCTGTAAACTATAAACTTAACGGTCAAATTGCGGAGAGTTCGGTTCCGAATGATATTCAAGGTAGTCAGACAGATGTACAAAAATATTATCGTAATACCATGGCGACCAACGCAGAGAGGCATATTCCCACTCTACGTGCAAATGTTAGGGCGTTGACAGCAAGATATCAAGAGGTTGCTAATGGAGGTAGTATCAATGAAGCCCTATTGTCTTTATCTAAGGTGATTCTAGATAAAAAACATGATTTGGACATTTCTGGCGTTGCGTATCGTTCTCTTGTTAAATCTATTCCTCTCTCAGAAAGAATTGAAACCGGAGTTTTAGAAGATAAAGATAAGCAGGTTCTTGTTTTACCTACATCCGCAGTGAAGACTCAGGATAAGACTAACTATTATATCGTATTGCAGGATTTGACTACCAAGAAAGTGAATAAAATTAAGGACCTTGATTCAGATAGCGTTGTGATTGAGTTATATCCTGGGGCTGAAAAAGATATTGCAGTTGTAGCTAGTGTTTCTGGTGGGTATTTAACCCCTACTGCCTTATCTGCGGTTTCTAATTTTGAAAAGGCTCTTGGCCAAAAAATGCCAGTAGACAAAGCTTCCGCCTTGCTCGCTCTTTTTGACTATCAGTTGGGATCTATTGTGGCGGCTTTAAGGGACACGCTATCTGCTTTTGAATTTTATAGGTCGGTGGTTATTAAAAGGATGGGATTTCATAGTGAGTCCTACGACATAATTAGTCATTCTATTTTAGAGATTTCGGCCACTGTGCAAATTATTCACAAAGAGGAATTTCATGCTTCTTTTGAATATTTTCTTTCT
>JAEMPT010000125.1 GCA_022759165.1 Thermoprotei archaeon | reverse complement strand
CTCTAAAAACACTCCCGATATACCAGTTAATTTGATGGATCAATATAGACCAGAATATGAGGCAGATCCGTATTCTCCAATATTTAATAAAGATGCTTATGATATAACTAGAAGGCCTTCTGAAAAAGAATTAATAGAAGTATGGAGATACGCTGAGGAGAAAGGTCTTATATTTAAGGAAATCACCTTCGAGAAGAAGGATTTTATGTTTCCAAAATCGTAATAGCTTTCACGGCAGAAATTTCTACCCACGAGAAATCATAGAACGATTGTGCGTTTTTCCTGCTGAAGGTCTCCCTTTTAAAAAGGAAAGTTTTGTTTTAGTTCATTCTTGATGAGATGCTGAATAGATTTTATCCAGGCTGTATAGAAACATTGAAACTCTCTCGGCAAAAACGGGGAGGAGGACGAATGGATCACTTTTCTTTAAGCTGACCTTCTCTTAGTTTTGAAGAATATCCCTTCAGTTTTAAGACGATCTCTCTCTAAATAGAACACTCTTTCAAAAGAGCTATGTAAGTCCACTTAAGACTACGTAGCTCAGAACCCCAGGATGCTTAGCTCTTTTTTGATGGGAGATGCCCAGACGTAACGAGCCACTCAGCCATTGATCTAAAGGCCATTCCCCTGTGACTAATCCTATTTTTCTCCTCCGTAGTCATTTCTGCTAAGGTCTTATTTTCGCCTTCTGGCACAAAAATTGGGTCAAAGCCAAAACCTAAATTTCCTTTAGGCGTCCTGGAAATGCTTCCCTCAAGCACCCCTTGAAATACTCTTTCCTCGATTCCATCGCAATAAGCGACAGCAGTGATAAACTTGGCAGCCCTATTTTCTACGCCCTCCAAAAGCCTGATTATGCCATTTACTCCTATTTTTCTATAAACGTATTCTGCGTAAGGTCCAGGAAAGCCGCCTAATGCCTCGATATATAAGGCTGTATCATCGACAGCGATTGGTATAAACGGGGGTTTACATGCTACTTTAACAGCATAAAGAGCTATTTCTGCAACATCGTCTAGCTGAAGCTCGAGCTTCTTCTCCTTGAGTTGCTTTAACTCTATTTTATATTTCGCCAAGATTGAAGATATTTCATGAAACTTGGAGTCATTTTGCGTTAATATATACAAGATCATGCCTGTGCCTGCCTCTCCTTTACATACCTTCCCCTCAACCTAATATCTTCGAGACTATGCCGTATATATTCGCCTTCGTTCACTTTTGAAAAGTAAGCACTATAGAAAGGCTCCATAAGCTTTTCTTTATAATCAGGGTGCGTGCTCTCTATAGCTCTCTCTAACACGCGAAGATCCATTGCCTTATCTTCAGCCCTCTTAGAGTGAAAGCTCAATCCGAAATCGATAAGGTAAACTAACCCTCCTGTGCTTACGATTACATTGGAGGTTGTTAAATCACCGTGAACTATGTGGTAATCGTGAAGCTTCGCAATATAATACCCTATTTCCCTCATAGTGCTTTCAATTTTTTCGTTGAATCCTTGTGAATATATCATATCCCTCAACAGAGCTCCCTCAATGTAACTCATTATGATTATGCCGTTTTCTGGGTCTATTTTCAGCGGAAGTGGGGCTCTTACGGATAAAGAGTTTGCTTCCCATAATATTTTAGCCTCCGTGATTGTTCTCTCCCTTATCAGCCTTTCTGCGAGCTTTGGATTCATATAGGGCTTTCTTATCCTTTCTTTTATCACTACCTTTAATCCTAGGTATGCCCCTAAGTATAAATTTGATTCTGCTCCCCATGATAACGGTGTTAGAGTAAACTCCATGGCTCATACCAAACCTTATCATTATGCTTGAGAGAGTCTGCATAATTTTAAAAAAAGCTAATAATAAGATTGCTGTGTCTATCTACCTCTTTCCAAAAAGGAGGATGGCTTTGATGGTACTTTGGAATTTGCATTTAGTCTGTTCTTAAAGCCCAAGCTTATTCTTTCAAAGAAGGAGAGGTAAATTTAAAAAGAGGTCCTCAGCGTTAAATTTTTGAGATGATAAAAAAGTTTTTATAAAAACTATTAATATTTATTTTTATTAATAAAACGAGGATGATCGCCTTTGGTCTCAGCTAGAGTCCGAGCTCTGATCCTCGCTATAGTAATTGCAGTCGTCCCCCTGATCGCTTGGGAAGCTGGGCTTAATACGAAGCAGGTAATCAGTGTTACAGCGCTAGCGATATTCATAGGCGGGTCTTTTGCTTTCTGGGAGTTCAGGGTTGCCTTCGCTTTTTCGGGGATTTCTCTTCTACTTTTCACTAATGTGATTGATATCCCGCATATAGTAGATTTTTCCAATGTTGATGTAATATTGTTTCTTATTTCTATGATGATAGTAATAGGATTTCTCGAGGAGAGAAAGTTCTTCGATTGGATGACAGCGAGAATTATATATACTTTCATCAATAGGCCTTCGTTAGTATTCGCAGCTATATTATTCGTGTCCTTCATTTTAGCCGCATTAGTTGACGAAGTCACGAGCATATTGATCACTTTAGCTCTTACAATGAGGGTCTGCCACTATTACAACGTGGACCCTGTTCCTATAGCAATTTTTGAAGTATTCACTACGAACATAGGGAGTAGTGCTACTGTCGTAGGGAATCCAATTGGAGTATTAATAGCATTCCGTTCTGGATTCTCCTTCTTCGATTTCATTAGATGGTCTTTTCCAATAGCAGTGGCCAGCGTCATTGTCATAATAGCTATCGGAGAGTTATACTTAAAAAAAGAGAAAGAAACGGCGAGGCAAAAGGTGCATATCGAGGAAGAGCTGAAGGCCCTGGAAAAAGAGGCGAAATACAAGAAGGCTCTTAACACCCCTACAATCGTGTTTCTAGGCGTAATTATAGGGCTCATACTTCATCACCATCTGGAGGGGGTTTTTCACCTTCCAAATAATTCACTCCTTCTGGGAGTAGCTATGGCTGGGGCGGGGGCTTCACTCTTTATTGAGCATAAAAAGGCCGTGGATATAGTTGAAAAAAAGGTTGACTGGTGGACGCTTGTTTACTTTATCCTTCTTTTTGCCAGCGTGGGGACTATGCAGTACACAGGGATCTCTAACTTGATAGCTGAAAAAGTTGAGCAGATCACCAGGGGGAATATAGTTTATGTCATGCTTTTGTTAAGCGCAATAGTTGGAGGAATAACATCTGTAATGGATAACGTTTTAGCAGTATCGATAGCCATACCGATTGTAAATTCACTTTCAGGAGTAATCAACACTTTTCCAATCTGGTGGATAGCGTTGATCGCTGGGACTTATTGGGGAAATGCAACGGTCATCGGTTCAACCGCCAACATAGTGATGGCTGGTTATATGGATAAAGCGAGAAAAAGAGGAGAAAAAGTCAGTGAGATTCGTATGCTTCAATGGATAAAGCTTGGCGTCCCCATCTCGGCTATCACGTTCGCATTGGCATTCTTACTACTTTATATCCAGATGGGGATTATGCCTACACTATGATCTCTCTCTTTTAAAAATGAATTATTCTAATCCATGAAGAAGATCTCCTTCCACTTAATCACTTTTAAGTATATGTCTGATTTCCCCTCCAGAATGCGAGGCTTTCAGATGTAAAAATTTTCAAATTATAAAGAGAAAAGATTTAAAAAGTAGCTCAGCACTCAAGACCCTCCTCATTCTTCAAAGTCAGAAATGAGGTTTCCATCGTCATCGCTACACTTAACGGCTAAAGTTAACCATATGTGAACATGTTAGATTATTGATTTATAGACTTTATTACTGAACCTACTACATTCCTAAAAAAGCACCCTTAAACGTTAATATATAAGCATAAAAAGAAAGGTGGGCCCGCGGGGATTCGAACCCCGGACCTCCCGGTTATCAGCCGGGCGCTCC
>JAEMPT010000127.1 GCA_022759165.1 Thermoprotei archaeon | reverse complement strand
CATCATAAAGCCTAACGAGCGTATAGAGGGGGTTTGTCAATGAATTGGAAAGCATGAAATAGTCAAATTCGTCGAGGGCTATCAAAGCGTATGTGTTCTTTCTCTCCATATCATCAAGCAGTCCCTTCAAAAGCTCCTGTACACTGAGGCCTCTCTGTGGAAGAGATATACCTAGGCCGGCAGATATTGAGTGTACAACTTGGGGCAAAGTTCTCGATTTGAAGCAGTTTACGTGGACATATTTCAAGTTAATTCCTCTCTTTTTGGCCAAGGCGGTTATCGTTGCTCCGAAGACTCTAGCGGTGACAGTCTTTCCGGTCCCATACGAGCCAGACAGCACGATCCTCAGCATTTCTTCACCAGGCGAAGAAAAGATTGCTTTGAATCTCTGCGCAAGCTCTTTTAGTTGCTTTTCTCTGTGTGGCAGGCGCTCAGGCGTATACTCTGGGTATAACTTATACTTCTCTTTGAAAACCGAGGGAGACTTCAGCTCACCTTCTACTATCTCCTCGAAGTATGACATGTTGTGCTTCCCAGCATTTAGCTTCTTGTCAACGATCCTTAAATAAGTAGTTGTCCGAAAGTATTAAAACAATAATAGAATAAAAACTCTCAACCGAATTCTAGAATATTAACCGCAGAATCAAAGTAATTCTTGTTTTTAGAGGTGGCGATGTCGTGGAAAATAGCCTGTTGATGCGCTTTCTATTGAATGCTTCTGACGTCGCCGAAAAAGCTAATTTCAAAGAGCACAGGGCCGCTCTCCTCTCCATAGCCGACACAATATCCGTGGCTATGGCTTCTCACAGCATAGATGCTAGGGTAAAAAATCTTAAAGCTTCTCTTTTAGATGGTACCAAAGCGAAAGGAGAAGCGGTTATCTTTGGAAATAAAATCGAAAAAGCTGATGATATTACAGCCCTCGCGATAAATTCCTTTGCGTCACACTCCCTAGAGCTAGACAACTGGCTCCCGCTTGGCATGCTGCATCCCTCTTCTTCAATAGTTCCGGCTGCCATTTTGCTAGCGCAGAAGAAGGATCTATCTTTAGAAGATGTGGCCGACGGGATCATTTATGGATACCAGCTTTCAGAGAGCTTAGGAAGGTGGCTGGGGAGGTCGTACTATAAAATATGGCATACAACATCAACGATCGGAGGGATGTCTGTAGCAGCAATGCTATCCTGGATGGATGAGAATGATGATGAAAGGATAATGAATTCTCTCTTGCTCGCGCTTACTTATTCCGGTGGGCATATGCCGCTCATAAACAAGCTCGTATCGATAAAGCCCGTAAGCCCCATGCATGCAAGCATAATTGGTTACTATTCATTTAAGATGAATAATGCTTTTAAGGGCCTAATTAGGGAGGCTGAGGGCATCGAAAGCAAAATCTGTGCCAATCTTTCTAATAATTGTGCTACAGTGGACGAGACTTGGGATCAAGAATCTGCCGTTTCAAGGCTAGGTTATAAAATATTTCCAGCATGTAGAAACAGCCACACAACCATTCAAGCAGCTATAAAGCTCAGCGGAAAGGTTGATTTGAATAGTATAGAGAGCATAGAGCTAGAAGTATTCGAGGAAGCGGCCCAAGTTGCCGATATACGTTCTCCTACTACGCTGGAAGAAGCGATGTTCAGCCTATCCTTTTTGACTGTTACAGCGTTAGCTAAAAAATGGGTGGGTTTCAAGGAAATCCAGGAGGCCCTTTCGGATACTTTCCTCAGAGAATTGGAGAAAAAAGTAAAAATAAGGGTGCGCGACGACTACACAGCCTTTTTCCCTGAGAAGCATCCAATAACTTTGAAGGTAAAGCTAAAGGACGGAAGAACATTGGAAGAGTATGAGGAGATACCATATGGAGATCCATCTCACAATATAAGCGATGAAGCTATAATTGAAAAGCTGAGATCTTTGTCCGAGTACTCTGGAAATAGAAAGATATTAAAGTTTGTTAATTTAATTTTAAAAGAAAATATCGATATTAAAATAAACGAATTAATTGAAAAAATATCGACGGCTGATAGCGAATGAGAACGGACATCACGTTACTGCATCCTCCCAGCTATTTGTATTTTAGGGAGGAAAAAAGGAAGTTCGGCCCTATAAGCGACGTGATCCCATCAACTCCCATATTCGACATGTATCCGTATGGCTTTTTCTCCCTAGCAACATACTTGAACAAAAAAGGCTATAGGGTGGATCTCTATAACGTAGCTGCTAGGATGGTTCTCGATGAAAGCTTCGATGTTAACCGATTTGTGGAGAAACTGGATGCTGATGTCGTAGGGATAGATCTCCATTGGCTGGTTCATGCCCATGGTGCTCTGGAACTGGCGAGAAAGATCAAGCAGGAGAGGCCAGACATAACGATTATGTTGGGCGGTCTGTCTTCTACGATATTCCATAGGGAGATAATGGAGAAGTTCCCGTGGGTTGATATAATAGCTTTGGGAGACACCACAGAGCCCGTAATTGATATGCTTTTAGATCACAGATCTAGAGGAAAAAGCTTAGAGAGCATTCCAAACATAGCTTACAGAGAAGGGAAAAACATAAAAGTGAACAGTTTCTCCTACGTACCAAAGGATATCAGCGATTATAGCATCGATTACCACAAGATTTTCAGTTCCCTCTTTCATGCTTCTGAGCCTTTCGGATGGATTCCATTCGCGAACTTTATAGAGCACCCTATCGGTGCCATCCTATTATACAAAGGCTGCCGCTACAGCTGCCTAGCCTGTGGCGGGTCTAGCTATACTTATAGAAAATATTTTGGGAGAAGAGAATTGGCTTTCAAGTCAAATGATGCAATATTGAAAGAGCTATCGAGCATAGTTGATCACATAAAGATCCCGGTATTCCTTGTTGGAGACATTCAATTACTGGGAAGAGAAAGAGCAGAGGATCTCATTAGAAAGATAAAAAGCGAAGGACTTCAGTTCTATGGATTGTTTATGGAGTTCTATACCCCTCCCCCTCTTGATCTCATTGAAAAGCTAACATCGCTAGATACTGAAGTGTATTTTCAAATAAGCCCGGAGTCACATATAGAGGAGGTAAGGAGATTTTATGGAAGACTTTATGGAAATGACCGTTTGAAGGATTTTGTTAAAGGATCGATAAAGCTTGGGGCCAAAAGAGTTGATCTATACTTTATGGTCGGCCTAGCAAAGCAAAAATTAGAGCACATGGAAACATTCTCCAATTTCATTCGAGATATTTACAGAGAAGTGCCAGAAAACGAGAGAAAAAGGATCGACTTCTTCATTTCGCCACTCGCACCCTTCGTGGACCCTGGAAGCCTGGCATTCGACTTTCCCGAAAAATTCGGCTATAGGATTAGAGCTAGGACATTAGCTGAGCACGTTGAACTTATCAAGAACTCACTAGATTGGAGGGAGATGTTGAACTATGAGACGGAGTTCATGAGCAGAGAAAATATAGCACAAGCCACATATATAGGAGCGAAGGCATTAACTATAATGAAAAAAGAGCAAGGAATTTTGGAAGAAGATGAAGCAGAAAAAATACTTTTAAGGCTAAATCAAAGCTACTCCGAGGACATACGGGGAAAAGAGACAACCGACTTGCGCGATCTCTATCCATCTGAACCGTTATATAACTTAATCGATGAAAAGAGGTCCGAGGTATTAATAATGGCGATCAAAAAATCACTGGGTTTAGAGTAGGGGGGGTTACCCCGAGTGGGCGGGCTCAGTGACACGGATCCCAATGAAAAAGGGTCCTGAGGACGATTAAGCCAAGGGTAGAAGGCTTGGTATCAAACAATATCAAGCTCTATGAAACCCGAACCAGACCCACAGCTCCCCCCTTCATTGTTTTCTCTGGGTCATTGCTATGGGAAAACCCCCCGCATCCTGGCTTCCCCCTCAAAACCGCCTCTCTTGGGTCTCATTAG
>JAEMPT010000080.1 GCA_022759165.1 Thermoprotei archaeon | reverse complement strand
CGCATCCATTGCTTAGGGGCAACCGCAGCTCTAATCTTACTCATCATCAAAAGCATTAAAACAAAGGGAGTTTTTAAGCTTTCACTCATCCCCGCCTTGAAAGGCAAGGCTCCATTGTAAAGATGTTAGTGAACGAAACTTAATAGCTCCATTTAAGATTTATGTAGCCAGAAGCGATTTTCCTTTTCTCGATGTTTCCACACTTTGGGCAAATCAGTTTGTCGCCTTCCTTTTTCAATATTGCACCACACTGAGAGCATGAGGCCAATATTACCCCAAGAGAGGAGTGCTTTATTGATAGCTGAAAGGGATTTTCCGACGATATTACTCTAGCTCTTATGAGATCCCCAGGGGCAATATATTCGTTTATGTGCCTTCCTTCAGTGCCGATTTGTGATATATGAAGGAAACCTGCCAGTTGTCCAGTTAGAGGCTTAAAATTTCCATCTTTCACTATGTTTACCATAGCTATTTCTCCTTTAAGAAAACTCACATAACCTATGACTATGTCTTTTACGGAAGGAAAAGAATATCTCGTGGTTACAGGATTCACTTTTACAATTTTGTTAATAAGATCCTTCAAAACCATTCCCACAAGTGAGGATCTCACGAAGCCTTTCTCGTCGCTATATGCGCCTAGCGAAGGGGAAAATTCTTCTATTACCGCGAGCTCTTCACCCGGTACCACTATTTCGTTGCTACTCATTTTTACACCACTACGTATAGATCTACGTCGATTCTTCTTATCTTCGACTTATGATATTCAAATATTTGTTTTAACTCCATTTTATACGTTTTTAGGACCTTCGCTTCTTTTCCGATTTTTTTCATTTCACGCGAAATGAATTCCCTGCTTTTTTCATTTTTTAAATGTAAGCTGAGCGAAGTAGGGCAAAGCGAGAGTGCGGATTTTAGAAACTCTAGGTCAGTTCCTTTCCTAACTGTTCCAAATGGGGGGTTCATGATAGCGAGGTCGCAGCAACCTCTTCTCAACGGAGGAACTCTGGCGTCCCCCCTTATTACATCGATCCTCGTTTCTGTTTCGGAGCTCTTGATGTTTTCGATTTGCAAAGATATGGATTCTGGGTCGATTTCGACCGAGATGCACCTGGAGGCACCGGCAAGCACCGATGCTATGCATAAAATCCCAACACCAGAACCAAGATCCAAAACTTTTCTGTTTTCAATTATATGAAGCTGCCTAGCAATCCATACGATATCTGAAGCGATCCAGCCTGGAGTTCTATGTTGCTCCAACGTAGGATGTCCTATTGCCTTCCCCTTTAGATTGTCCAGAAGAATTTCAAGCTTTTTTTTACTTAATCTCTCCTCTACCAAGGGAATCTGTATACCTCCGTTTTGCCTTTTATAACAGATAGCGCTTCACCGGGAGTTAGAATGGGCTTTGGAAAAGTATCTATACCGAAGTCATCTATAGGTATTCTTGGACAGGAAGTAACCACATAGGCATCTATGGCATCGCTATCGAAGTTCAAAATTCTTTCCTTGTTCAAAGTAGATACCAAGAGAAGGTAGTACCTCATGCCAGCCTTACTGATCTCCTTCCTTATAATTTCTACAATGGACGGCCTGTATTGGCCTAGTAGAGACCCAACGATGATCCCCCAGCTAGTTGCGTTTTTTGCCCTCATCATCTCCGCATATCTTCTTTTCAACCAATAATCTCTTTCCTTTCTTAGGTCTTCAACATAACCTGTATATGGGTCCAACCTTAGTACAGGCCCGCTGAATGTTAATGCAGCACCCAATGCGTGAAATATACCGCCGCTGATAACGATAACGGAATCCGCTTCTTTAGTTGAAAGCAATGGGGAATAATCGCAGCCGATTATTTGGCCAGGTAGCATCTTTTTTGATTTTCCTATTATTGGCTTGAAACCCATCTTTTCGAGCTCCTCTTTAACGGTGGGAACTAATTTCAAATACTGAACTGAAGCTACTAGGAGAGGTTTCTCTGAAGCAATTTCTTTAAGATTACTGCCAAGATTTAGAACCGATCCCGGGGGAAGGTGCCCTTTATAATAAGCGGGAACGAATATCACCTTCAGATCTTCTATTTCAGTGACCGTTTCCTGAAGCGAATACTCCGTATGTCCGAAATGCACAATAGCTTGTGCACCAAGTAATTTCGCCTCGAAAATCCTCAAGTCACAGGCGCCGAAGCTACCTTCCATTGAAAAGTAAATCTCTGTATCAGCCAGAACTTCGCTTAGACTTCTTTGTATGCATTCGGCGTACTTTTTTAGACCATCGGGTAGCTGGACAATTACCCTCTTTGCACCCTTTAACTCATTTGAAACCCTTTCCAGCTCGAAGTCGTAAGGAATCTCTTTGCAGTTGATGTTCAATTAAATCTCCTCATTTTTTACTACTTACTATAAGTTAATTTCCTTCTCCACTGCTTTTGACTTCCTTTTATCTGAGGTTATTTTAGAAAAATTTGGGGATCTTAGATTTTATTAGCGAGCAATTCACGATTCTTTTTGAGGTAATATAAAAGATATAGGGGAAAGCAAGCTACGAGCAAAAATTGACCTCGTCATCGAGGAGGATGAACATTGATTCATCATTACCTTCTTGGATGGTTGCTATTGTTCATGCTGATATCATTCCTTGTGCTGAGATCCAAAAATCCGAAAATGCCCGTTTGGGCTTTCATGTCATTTCTCGCATTTATGAGCGTAATAGGCGGGCTCGTCAGCGTTGACGAGATACCCGCAGTTATAGACTTAAATGTGATATTTTTCCTAATAGGAATGTTCAGCATAGTAGCCCTCGCTGAAAGTTCAGGGCTACTTGGTCTTATTTCATACTGGTTCATAACGAGAGTCAAGTCGACCTATGGCATACTGATCGCTTCTTCCCTTGTTTTTGGACTGATGGCATCTTTTGCTGTAAACGATACGATCGCTGTGATGGGCCCCCCGATCGTCTATGTGATCTCTAAGGCTACCGGCATTTCTCTTGAAGCGCTTCTACTCGTTTTGGCTTTTTCTATAACGATAGGCTCGGTGACGACCCCTATGGGTAACCCGCAAAACGTCCTCATATCAATTAGCTCGGGGATGAAAGCACCTTTCATATCTTTCGTGACCTATCTGTTCATACCCACATTGATCAACCTAATAGTTACACCAATCATAGTTTCCTTCATAGAAGGAATACCGAGGAAAAAGCTGGAGCTAGGGCTAATAGCTGAAGAAAGCCTAAAAAACCGAAAGGAAGCCATCATCGCGACCGTTTCCCTGGTCTCAGTAATATTCATTATGATTACAAATGATATTCTTCGTCTAGAAAGTAAGCCTCACATCGAAGAGATTGGGTTTATCCCTTTCTTAGTGGCCTCTGCGATGTATTTCTTGGTCGATGAGCCCCGCAAAATAATAAAAGAGATTGATTGGGGAACCATTATGTTCTTCATTACCATGTTCATAGCCATGCAGGGAATTTGGAACGCTGGAGTAGCAGGAGAGATAATCTCTGTATTTTTGAAGTCAAAGCCAAGCCAAGCGATTGAACCGTTTGCCATATCAGCGATATCAATTCTTCTCAGCCAACTCCTCAGCAATGTGCCTTTCGTTAAGCTTTTTGTTACTTATATGAGTACGCTCGGCTATACAGGAAATGACGTGAAGGCCTGGATATCCCTAGCGATGTCTTCTACAATAGCTGGTAACTTGACGCTGTTCGGCGCCGCTTCTAACATAATAATATTAGAAATGATCGAAAGCAGATATAACTTTACTATTAGCTTCAAGAAATTTTTCAAAATAGGTGTAGTAGTAACTGCTATTAACTTGACGGTTTACCTGTTGTTTATTTACTTACTATAGATGTTTCTTTCAACTTCTACGATCGGAGCAAATTACATTAATAATCTGAACTTCTTCTCTTCCAAAGGGATTTTACAACCGAAAGCCTAGCCATTTATAGCAAGGATGATAAAAGCTTACAGGTTTTCTGCCCTGATTGTTTTTGATGATGAGCAATTCGAAAGCGTGGTTGCCC
>JAEMPT010000074.1 GCA_022759165.1 Thermoprotei archaeon | reverse complement strand
TCTTTTTTGTCGAAGAAAATCGATATTTCTTATTTACGGTATGATCTCTCCATGCGCAAAATTTTTGTATAGAAGTAGTTATTGGGTTTATTCTACACAAAGCTTTTTCATCCTTAAGCTTAGAGCTATGTGAGCTACCCCGCACTAAAGGACAAGGCTTATAGCGTTCAGCTGGAGCTTTTCGCCTTTAGTCTCATCTTCTGGTTCAGGGGGCTCACCGCTCCCCTATTCCGCAGAGCTCATTACTCTGCGGGCTATGCTTATGCTTGCATTTAGATACTTGTGAGGCAAAAAAGCTTTTTTACACCCTCCTCGCCATCCTCGCCGCGAAGGGCAAGGTTTTCAGTTATAATCAACTTTTGATTTATGTTAGCTAACTATTATTTTGTGGAACATTTTACAAAAATATATAAGACTTTCTATTCATTTTCGCTTTAAGAGGAAAAGTTTCCTAGTAGCAAACTACCCTGTTAGCATTTAGGCTGAATCTCTAGAAGAGAGATGAAGATGATGGATGACGTATTGATTTCGTTGCGAAAAATATCGAAGTCCTACAAATCAGAAAATGGTATAGTGAAAGTAATTGACGATATTACTATGGATATAAAAAAGGAATTCCTCGTCATTCTAGGTCCTTCTGGATGCGGCAAATCGACTTTGCTTAGAATAATCGCAGGGGTAGAGAGCTACTCTGGAGGGGAGATCTATTATGCTAGTGGAAGGGTGCCGAAAATCGGGTTCGTATTTCAGTTCCCTTCCTTGCTCCCTTGGATGACCGTTATAGACAACGTCTCTCTCCCTCTTAAGAATATGGGCTTAGGAAAAGATGAGGCCAAGGAAACTGCGAAGAGATACCTTTCTTTAGTAGGTCTATCCGGTTTCGAAGAACTATATCCGTATGAGCTTAGTGGAGGAATGAGGCAAAGGGTTAACCTCGCTAGGGCACTTGCTATTCAGCCGGAAATTCTGCTTATGGATGAGCCTTTCTCTAACTTAGACCCTCTTACAGCAGAATCGCTCAGAGCAGAGGTGCTAGATATTTGGCTCTCCGGTATAACTCCACTGAAGGCCATCGTTATGATTACCCATTCCGTAGACGAAGCGATATTCTTGGCGGACAGAATTGTGATATTAACTCCCAGGCCTTCTAAGATAGCAAAAGAGCTGAAAGTTAACCTTCCAAGACCGAGAAACAGAAGGTCTCCTGAATTTGAACAATTAGAAGATCTAGTTTATTCATATGTTAGTTAAGAAGGGGGATGAACCCCCAAGAGCCCTTTCTCCATATTATGTGGCGGGCCCGCCGGGATTTGAACCCGGGACCTACGGGTTAAGAGCCTCGGCGGACTTCACCCGATACCCCCGAGAAATCGGATCCCTTAATGTAGGTAATATAATTTTCGCTTTCAATCGAAAGCTCCACTTCAGAATGCTATGATGAGAAAAGGCATATAAATTTCTGGGCTGACTGCGTTCTATAGATTAGAAGCCCCTCTTTAAGCGTTAAAAATTGGGATGTAATGAAAATGAACGTTAAAGATGTTATGAAAAAATATGATATAACTGCAAACGGTTACGATGAATTGTACCAAGAAGAACAAGGAATAAAATACTTATCTGCATGGAAAATTATTTCAAATATGAAAGGAAAAGTAATAGATATAGGTTGCGGCACCCTTCTTCTAGAAAGATTTATGAGCGCTTATGGAACAATAGAAAGGATCGATTATATAGTAGGCTTAGATATTAGCGAAAGGATGTTGTTAATAGGTTTGGCAAAAGTCTCAAGCGACGAGCGTATCAATAGTAAATTAGATATAGTGAGGGGGGACGCTTCTATGTTACCTTTCAGAAGTTCATCGTTCGATTTTGCTGTTTCGTTCACAGTTTTTACTCTTTTACCAATTGAAGCAATAGGGATTATAGAAATGGACAGAGTAGCACGTCGAGGGGGGGTATTCACTATGTTGAAGAAATTTTGTAGATTACCGCTTGATAGAAAATACGAGACTATTGGTGAAACTGATAAGGACCTCATTTTCGTTTTAAAAAAGGAAATCAATAGTAAAGGTGAACTCGGTGAAGGATCAGATTAAAAAATCGATGACAACAGTTGATGTGAAGGCTTGGGTAGAAGAGAATAGAGATCTGCTCTTAGGTGCTAGGGTCCAGAACATCTATACTTTAACTTCGCAAAAGATCCTCATATTAAAGGTAAAGGTTGGAGAATACAAATATTTGCTCATAGAACCAGGGAAGAGAATAAATTTGAGCAGGTTTCCTTTAGATATCCCAGAATCCCCGGACTCGTTCTCAATGGGCCTGCGAAAACATTTGAGGGAGCAAGCAATAGAAGAAATACAGCAAGTTGGGTTCGATAGAATCCTAAAGATATCGTTCAAGGGAGGCCATAAGCTATTCGTGGAGATTCTCCCAAGGGGAGAAGCTGTATTGACGGATGAAGCTGGAAAAATTCTGCAGTCCACAGGCTTCAAGAGCATGAAGGACAGGGAAATCAAAAGAGGGATCACGTATGCGCTTCCTCCATACATAGAAAAGGTTCCCACGATAGATGGATGCGTGAACAGGATAGTTGCAGGCAACAAGCATCTTTTGTCCCGAGAACTGGGAATTCCACCTGAAGTTATTTCTGAAGCTGAAATGAGAAAAAGCACAGTTGAAGATGTATGCTCCGAGATAATTAAAATAATCGAACTATCGGGTAAACAGGGGGGGTACATAATTTTTAAGGGAGAAATGCCATTGAGCTTTTATCCTTATCCTCCGACTTTGGATGATAGAGAGAGAAAAGCCGTAAAGTACGAGAAGTTTAACGATGCTGTTGACGAGTTCTATTATAGGTTGGCTTCCGTATCGCTTAAGGAGATGATGAGTGAGGAAGAAGAGAAGCTAAGCAGAATGATAGAGGATATAATTAAAGAGATCGAGAGTTATGAAAAAAAGGCAAAAGAGCTATATGAGGTAGCAAATCTTATCATGAATAATCTAGAGGATTTAAGAGAGATTTGGAGATGTGTCGACGAAACGAGAAAAAGATACGGTTGGGAAAAGATAATTGAAACATGTTCAGGAATACGAAATATATCACCAAAAGAAGGCAAAGTTGTAGTACGCATAGGAGATAGAGACGTAGAGTTAAGTGTGAACAAAGATCCATACGCACTAGCGCAGGAAATATTCGAAGAAGGTAAGAGGCTTAAGAAAAAGGCCGAAAGCGCTAAGCAACACTTAGAAGAACTAAAGGTAAAGCTGAAGGAAGAGGCCGAGAAGAGAGCTCAAAGTTCGGAGGCCTTAAAGGCTAATATGAGAAGGAAAAACTGGTATGAGAAGTTCAGATGGAGCATCACCAGGAACGGGTTTTTGGTAATAGCCGGCCGTGACGTACAACAGAACGAGGTTATTGTAAAAAAATATATGAAAGAAAGCGACGTATACTTCCACGCTGATATACGAGGAGCACCTTCAACTGTTCTGGTAACAGAAGGAAGGGAACCTAGTATGGAAGATATATACGATGCGGCAGTAATAGCGGCCTCATACTCAAAAGCATGGAATCTGGGATTACCGGCAGTGGACGTTTTCTGGGTTAAGGGAACGCAGGTTTCGTTGACTCCTCCATCCGGAGAGTATCTGGAAAAGGGAAGCTTTATGATTTATGGAGAAAAGAACTACATAAAGGCCGTTCAACTTGCTCTGCATTTTGGTTTTCAAAAAATTGAAGACGAGGTATTGAGATTTTTTGTGGGTTCCGAAGATTCGGTGAAGAAAAATGCCATCCCGGTTGGAGTTTTCATGCCAGGTGAAGCTCCGCCCGAGGATTTAGCGAAGAAGATCATATCACATGCCTCGAAACTCGGGCTAAACGTTTCATCTCTTTATGAAGATATCCGCATATTAATACCCGGCAGATCAAAAGTGAGATTTCTTTCCCAAAGCTTGAAATGACCTCTTCTCGCTCTGAACTGACCTCCTCTCCGTCCTAAAGGACGAGGGTTCCCCTCATCTGTTCGGTATTAC
>JAEMPT010000119.1 GCA_022759165.1 Thermoprotei archaeon | reverse complement strand
AAGGCATGAGCTATGTTTATGCTTGCATTTAGATCCCTGTGAGGCAAAAAAGCTTCTCTCATTTTCCTCACAATCCTCGCCGTAAAAGGCAAGGTTTTCAGTTATAAATCGGTCAGTGGATGAACAACTTCTCGTATTTAGACACATATTCGGTGCTGGTCTTCAGATCGATGAACTTGGAAGCTGCCTCTGCAACATCCTCCTTAGATACGGAGCTCCTGCCTTTCCTAGAAGCGATTATTTTAGAGGGTACCATCAGCTGAACGGCATATCTGAGGCTCCTCTCTGTGCCGATCTTCGTTAGCTCCTCAAGAGCCTCCCCGCTCAACGCTATTTCTTCCTCGTCGGCCCTTATTGATATTATCTGCTTTATCTCTTCGGGGTTGTAAGGCCTCGTGGGGATTATTAGAAGCCTATCTAGCAAGTCTAAGGGCATGCCGTGGGGCGCTTCCATCTCGGTGCCCCTTATCCTCGCGACTCCCCTGTTCGTAGCAAGGATTATTATTGGGGCTAGCTCGCTCTCCATTGCCATCGTCAGAAAGCTGTAGACCTCTATGTCAAGCATATGGGCATCATCAATGAAAAGAACACCGGGGATTATCTCGCCCACGCCCTCGCTCACCCACTTTTTGACCTGCTCGTCTACAGCTTTACGCACCTCTTGGCTTATCTCCTTCAATGGAGAGAAGCCGAGCAAGAGCTCCAAACCAGCTCTCCTGGAGGCGAAGTAAAGGTCTAGGTCATGCAGCGTGACGGTATTAACTATCTCCTTCTCTTTTTTTATGGGGCCTGTAGGCTTTTCAACGATTTTCTCACCGGTCAGATATAGTTCCTGCCCCTCGCCCTTGACTTTACCCTCTTTAAATACCCTACCAGTCTGCGCATCTATCCAAATTACATCGTCCTTCCTTATCCCCTGGGAGAGAAGCTGTTCAGCTATTTCATCGCTAACCGTCAGGGTTAAACTGTCGTCTTTGGTTTCTAAGGTTATCTTTGCCTCCCTAGGTACCATAACGTATGGATTATAGGGATGCCTTACTCTTCGCACCTTTACCTCTTTCACTACGCCCTCGTAGACTGATCTTTTCTCCTTCAACCTAACGCCTATGCTCTTTCTTATTGCCTGCATGAGCGTCTCGGTCTTCTTCACTTCGAGCGAATATATCTCCGAGCCCCTGAACTCCACGAATGGAGTATCCTCGCCTAGCTCTTTCGCTATAGCAACTGCCAGAGCAGTCTTCCCAGTCCCCGTCGGCCCTACGAATAGTATTCCTCTGCCAGCCATCTTACCCTCCTTGATCATTTGCACTACTACTCCAGCGGCCTCTCTAGCTTCAGTTTGGCCGACTAACCCATCTGCGATGATCTTAGCTTTTCCGTTTTCATCCAGACCCAGTCCCCTTATATGGCTGTGGACCCCGATCCTCTTGAACTCAGTTTTCTTTGGAACTTCCTCGATTATTGGCATTCAATATGCACCTCCTTGCGAGCGATATATTGAATTTTACTTCGATAAGTCTAAGAATTTATTGTTACAAAAAAAGCTTTTAAAATCTACTCGCTTACGTTCTTTAGCTTTTTATTTCTAGCAATAACTATAGGCTTCTCGGGGAGGATGCCCTTCGGCCTGAAAAAGAAGAAAAGCAAGAGTATAACTCCCATGATCCCTATAGATAAGTAATTAACATCGAACGGGACGTTAAGGAAAAACTTTGCTTGCCTCACGACCCTGTCTATCACTATATAAATGAGGCTTCCTACTAGCGGACCATTGACGTTGGCCATTCCGCCTATCACTATTATTAGGGAAAGAATGAAGGTTTTGTCTGGCACGAAATCCCCTGCATTGACGTTGCCGGAGTATATCGCGTAGAGGCTTCCTGCAGCACCAGCTATTGCCGAAGATACGAAGAGAGTGCTGCCTCTCACATAAACCGGATCCTTTCCTAATGACATGAGAGCTTCTTCGTTGTCCCTATGAGCCCTCATTATCCTACCGAATGGTGACATCACGAGTAGCCTACTAGCTATGTAAGATGCAACCATGAACGCGGCCAGGTATGCCAATAAGAACAGGTCATGGATCCTTCCGACTCCTACCCAAGAGAAGAAATCAGGGACGTGTGCCCCGACGGTCCCTCCAACCAACGGAGCGTAATAGCTCGATATCACCCTTACCAGCTCTCCAGAAACTAGAAGGGTAATGGCCAAGTATGTCTCCTTCAGCCTAATGGCGGGAAGAGAGCTTAGGATCCCCACAAATCCAGAAATAAGTGAAGAGAGGCCGATTAGAGAGAGTGAGATCCCTACTGCCTCTATAGGATGATGCGAAAGCCAATTCCCCGCCGTAATGGAATAAGATATGTTCTGAGTGACGAAGTCCCCCAAAGGTATACCGGAAATCTCGGATATTATTCTGAGAGATAAGGACCCTGTAACTATGGCACCTACTGCGAAGTACATGACCTTTCCGAGGTTAGGAATACCTGCGAAGCCGTAATCTAGATTCATGCTTATACTGAGCATTGAGTATATGATGAAGAAACCACCTATGTCGAAGATAAATCTGAGCGGGTCAGCGATCCCCAGGATGCTCATTTTCTCTCCCTCCTGAAGCTTATCCCTTCAAGCTTCGAAGCTATTCCTCTTGGCATAATCAGAAGAGCTGCTATCATGAGAACGAATGGAATCACCACCCTGTAGACGGGCTGAAGCCCTATGGGCGGCTGGCTGAGAACATAAATGCCCAAGACTTCGCTCATGCCGACGAAGTACCCCCCTATTACCGCGCCCAGCATGCTATCTATTCCCCCTACTATGCTGGCGGCGAAGATCCTTATGAGGAATGTCCATCCTATGTTTGGGTCCGTAGGGAAGAAGGTCAATATCACGGGACCAGTCATTCCCGTGATCCCGCCAGCCAGAAACCAGGATATAGCGTACATTTTCTCCACGTTGACGCCATAGACCCTACCGAGCTCTGGGTTTTGTATCACGGCCCTTAAGGCGATGCCCAGTTTAGTGTATTTTAGAATTATCAAAAATGATACGAGGATCGTTAACAAGAGAATGAAGGAAGCCAAAAGCGGCGATGAGATCTCGTATCCCCCGATTTCTACTTGACCAACTGGGATCAAGATATTAGAAAAATACTTGGAGAGGCTGCTCTGCATATAATCCGTATAGATGAGGAGCGCGCTCCTGATTATCATCTCAGCAGCAAAGTACGCTATCATAAGTTCCGTTAATTTGAATCCCCTCTTGGACAATGGACTGAAAACGAACAGAAACATCAGAAGCGATATAGCGCCAGAGACGTGAAATGAGAGGGGAATCGTCAAGTAGGGGTGTATATCCCATAGCACATAGGACGTATAAGCTACATATGCTCCCACAGCGATGAAGTCTCCCTGGGCGAAATTTGGAACCTTAAGCGTTATATAAGAGAAAGTGAGACCTAGGGCCATTAGAACCAACATGTTACTGTAGGTAAAGGCGTTGGTCAATAGGTTAGCAAGAGGCATCTCTTTCAACCCTGTTAACGTTATTTACCATCTAGATTACAATATACTCCAAATGGTTATATTGAGATTATAAATTTAACCCAGATGGAAAATTTTTTAAACCTTTAATTAAACATTACTCTCCATCAAGTAAACATTGTAAACTATGGGGTGAAAAGTTTGAATTCGACTACTCTTGGGATAATACTATTGGTCATAGGTCTGGCTATAGGCGCAGGAATAGGATATTTGGCATCCCCACATCAAGGAGGGAGCGTTACGAATACGCAGACAACTGCGCAGAATTCAACCATCGAGATACCTATAGGTATCGAAGTTTCTTTATCTGGGAGCTTGCAGGGTTACGGCCCGCTCTATAGGACTGCGGCCCAGCTAGCTGAGAGTGATGTGAACAATTACTTCTCCCAGATAGGTAGCAATTATAGGGTGAAGCTATACTTTGAGGACGATAAATCGACTCCGGACGGCCCTCTCTCTGCAGCCCAAACCCTCGCAGCTAGGGGAATAAAGATACTCTTCACCTATACGAGCTCAGCGACCTCGG
>JAEMPT010000136.1 GCA_022759165.1 Thermoprotei archaeon | reverse complement strand
TCATCAGTCTTATCGAGAATATTTTCACTTTCGATTTGTAATCTGAAGGAATAGACGGATCCGCTTGGAAACCATCGTAGATTTGCTTTAGCTTGGGGAATGCGTCCTCAGAAGTCCAGATGTGGATCTCTTTGATCACGCTCTTGGTTCTCTCATCTAAACTTAGATATTTCTGCATATTCTTTCTAACTTGTTCTGGGTGAACCTCTATTTCGTTAGGGCTCTCTATTTCTATTACTGTTATATTTGAATAATTAGGCCTCAGGGTTGTCTTGTCATATGTCAACGCGACGAAGTCTGGCCGTATATCCCCCTCCTGTCTCCCTGGGGCGATAATATATCCGTCTTTCAAATATTTTCTAAGCACCCTGAGAGCTATTTTTTTGCCCTCCTCGTTCTCAACAATCCCCTTTAGTCTGAATAAACCCTTAGCATATTTTACTACTTTACTACGTCCTTTTTGCTCGACTTGAATTGCTCCTATCTTCTCGAGATCTGCTATTTTCGCTAGGGCTTGTTCACGTTTGATCCCTAACTGTGCTATCAATTCCGTTATCGTCAGACCATGCTCGCCTTTTTCGAAGGCTGCATATAATATAAGTTGGGCTAAAACGTCCGGAGGCTCCTTGAGTAGTGCCAAGGCTGGGTTGATCGCTTCCTTAGTTAATCCTTTACTGATTCCCTTAGGCTCGAAGCCCCTTGTAGGTTCTTTCTCTTTATCTTCCAGCTCGGAGCGCCTGATCTGTACCAGTTTAGGCACAGTAAACTCCCCAGTTTTTCCTTGTAAGAAGAGGAAAGCCTGCCCAGTAGAAAGTTTTGGCAAAGCCTCAGTGATCTCCTGGTTTGCCCCTACCGACTTTGCCAACTGAGATATATCGGTCCATTCTGTCAGCCTCATCAATATCTTCACGTTCGTGTTGGCGTTAATCGCCCTCGCGTTGTTCTCCCCCGCTAATGCTTGCAGCCTCACGAAGGACTGTGTAGCTAGAATTAGATGTAACCCATACTTCCTAGCTTCCGCCAAGACTTCATTTATGAAGTCAAAATGGGCTACGTTCTGTGCCTCATCAATTATCAAGAAGATAGGTACTTTTTCCTTCCCTAAGGCGTCTCTTAAGAACACGTAGTTGAATAATGATAACGTAATAATCATCTGCATCAATTCCGATACTTCATTTCCAGCACTCTTCCCTACGTCGAAAACGATCAGCCCTCTCTTAGTCTCGTTGATTAACCTGTCCCAATCGATAGTAGTCTCCGACGTGACGACTTTGAAGATATTATTATCAACTAGGAGTTTCAACCTAGACAATATTGACATGAAACTTTGAGCCTGCATTTTCTGAAGCAACTCTTTCTCATGCTCAAACGTTTCGTCATTAACGTCGAGATCGAGAGTGCCCTGTTGCAGCGCTATGACCGCATGGTATACGTCTTTAAAAGTAATTATGTCAGATACTCTATACATTTGTCTTAAAAGGACCTGTAATATATATCTCACATTGACTGCGGTATCCGCTAGATTCAGTAACTTATCAAATAGTTGCAGTACTTTAGAAATTTGATAGTCTATGTTCTTTTCTCTATCCTGGAAAATGTGGGGAAGCTGAAGGATATTTATGCCGAAGTTAGGCCGATCCTTAGTTATCGTGAAATAGTAGTTCGCAATTTGTGATAACTTTCTAGCACTCTGACTGTTTGGGTCAAGAAATATTACAACTCCGTATTTTGACAGCTCTTGTGCTAAGATTTCTAACGTGTTTGACTTACCAGAGCCAGTTGAGCCATAAATTATAGCGTGACGCTGGAAATCCGTCCAGTCTAAGTAGATTTTCTCCCCATAAAGTATATCGTCTCCCAAATAGATGTCCTTACGTTCTAATTTGAAATAGGGTAATGCCACTCCGATGCTCATAGGAATTGGAATCTGGGTTGGGGAGGGCAAGGGCAGGTTCTCGTTTAGTTTATCTTCGTCTATCCATAACCTCAGCTTATACTTTGCAACGGCTTCCCATATCCCTATTTTCGGCTGCTTGTCCTTAAACTTCTTAGCCTTCTTTACCTCCATCCTTAGCTTCCTGCTTTGCGTGTGAATTAGTTGCTTGGCATAATCGAAGAGTAACTTCAGTCTACTCTTTTGGTCGCTAAAGACCTTTATATCAAGGAGGTATAAGTTATCTTTTGCATACGACTCCAAAATACTTGCTAGGAGTTCCTTCTTTCTCTTTCCTATCAGTGCCTTTTGGGCTTGAAGTTTTAATTTGTCAGCTTTCTTTATGAAGAGATCGTTTAACCTGGGTTCCAGGACTACCCATATCCTAATCTGCTCTCCTTCCTCTAATGATGTCACCAGGTTCAACAAGTTAGAGTACTCTAAGTTTGCGTAGAAATCGCTCTCTTTCTTCAGTTTCAGTACCCCAACAAATTGATTTGTAGGAGGTTCGTCAGCTTTCGTAAGAACGAAGTATTGCCTCAGTATTTCCTCTTTTGCAGCAGTCCTGACGTAGAACTCCATTTCGTTCTTGCTCTTTTTGATGAAAATTAACTCGAAGACGTTCCCAAAGAGTTCTGTAGTTTTAAGCTTCTGATAATCTACCCCACTTTTCAGTCTTATTTTGTAGAGCTCCATTCTACCATAATATCATTTTAAAACTCGGGCTCAGCTCCTAAGCCGTTCCCCACGCGTGAAAATTTTTGAATAAACTCCCCAGTTTACTGAGAAAAAGAATAGCTTAGCGAGCCAGAACCATGATGGCTAATATGAATATCCATCCTATGATTAGAATATATCCTATAAATTTCCTGAAAGCCTCGGCTACTATAAGAATAATATAAATCGCAGTCAATATTGTCAGCCATCCAAGAATGTTCGCATATGTGTCTGCGAGCGAGGGGTTCTCCTTGAGTAAGGTATTTTGTAGGATATTCTGGATTAGTCCAATCAAAAAATTGTATCCCTGGGCTATAAGATTAAGAATCTCTTCGAATAAATTTGGGGACGGGGCTGGGATTTGCTGGATATAGCCTTGGATTTGGGTCGAATTAATAATACTACTATTTGAAGATGCAACGGCTGCTACTCCTTCTCCAATTATAATCAATATAAGGAATAGAGACAGGAGAACCCTCATTTTCCCCAAATCAAGGTCATTTTAAAAGATTAGGAATGATAGATGGACTGGTCGCTCACAATACTTAACTTGGTGCTGGTCATCGGCTTCTACGAGGGGTTCCACGGCTACCTTTACTTTAGGAGTAAAGGAGTGAAAAAGGAAGGGAAGATAGAGATAAGGGTTCTAAACATCAATGAAGAGAACGCCATAGCTCTAAATTCGTTGTTTTTCAGAAATGTCGTGGTGTTTCTTTCAGATAAAATAAATGAAAGGATCTTAAGGCATGAAGAAGGGCATATCAATCAATTCAATTATATCTATCTTTTTATGATAGCAGTAGCCGCATTGTTACCAATTAATACTCTATTGGCAATTCCAGCTATTCTGATAGGGAGAATCATGCTATGGAAAATGGAAAGGGATGCGGACCTCTATGCATATTCCAAATATAACGTGAAATTCGAGAGCGATGCTGAAAGACCTAAATCTAAAATTGATAGAATAAAGGCATGGCTCTTCGATTCTCACCCACCTGACTGGGTGAGAACGAAAGAAGAATATTACGAAAAAAAGAATAGCTTAATTAAGTTATTTATTCAAGATCTGTTTTCTTAACTTTTTGTATTCTACAATTCCTCCAATTAACGCAACGAAGCCTATCATCCCTAAGAAGTCTGTTACATATTTCGCATTATCGCCTAACAATTCGGAGAAGGATGATATGAATGTTGTTGCCAAGGACCCTCCTAGTAGAGCCAGTCCAGCGATAATCCCTGCCGTCGCTGCATCGTGGTTGCCCTTCCTGTATTTCGGCATTGGTATAGATATCGATCTTGCTACTGCTTTTGCCTTGACTTTTATCAGTTGTTGTAACGCCTTCATTTGCGCCTCATCTTATCTTTTTTTAAAAACCCCCCTTCTTAGGATGAAGTTAAGAGAACTATCAATAGGCTGGCTATACACGATAAGTGGAATAGATGA
>JAEMPT010000026.1 GCA_022759165.1 Thermoprotei archaeon | reverse complement strand
AGAGGTGGCTCATAAACTTGGAGAAGTTAGCATGAAGAATATGCTTTCTCAAAACTTTACTTTCACTATCCTCAACCATTTCCTTCACATCGAGATCTTCCACGTATATCTCATCATACTGTTCTACGAGCCACGAAGTTACCTTGTGAATATAATCACTCATCAAGTTCTTTACACGTTCGTGTATCTTCGCTAACTTCTTTCTGACCTTCTCGTAGTTTCTAGACCCCTTCTTTTTTCTTGATAACGACTTTTGCAGGATCTTTTTTCTCCCCTCGACCTTATCAAAAACCTTAGGGTTCTCTATCACTACGCCATCAGAAGTAGTTACGAGTTTCTCCACTCCTAGGTCTATTCCAACTACTTTTCCAGTTTTTTCGAGAGGTTTCTTTTCGACCTCAACTTGGAAGATAGCATACCAGCCTGTCGCACTCTTCTTTATTATTACTCCTTTTATCTCGCCTTCTAACGGTCTGTGGAAGAGCACTTTTATCTCTCCTATCTTTGAGAGAATTAGTTTATCCCTAACTACCTTGAAACCAGATTGATTGTAGTTTATGATCTTCACGATCTTCTTGTACCTCAGTTTTCCTACTTTCTTTCCTTTCTTCTTTAGCTCATGAAGAGAGTTGATGTTGTACCATAATTGGTTGTTCACCATTTGAAGAATTTTGGAGTATACTAATTCCTTTTCTTCTATTTTCAAATCTTTCAACATGTTTTGAGTGCCTTTAGGTGTTATCCTTCTTCCCTCTTTTCTCGCGTTATTCACTGCGTCTAACAAGGCATTGTATACTTTAGCTTCAATTTGCATTACTTTGACGATTTTTTCCTCTACTTCCCTAGTTGGGTAAATCCTATACTTGAATGATAGCTGGATCTTGTTATTCTTTTCCTTGGCTCTCCACATATTTTTTCAGTACCTCCAGTGTTACCTGTCCACTTGTTGCTAAGAAGTAGGAAGGCGACCAGAAGTGTCCTTTCCATAGTTTTTCCTTTACTTGGGGGAACTTTCTCTGTATTTCCCTGGATGTAATGGTCTTGATCGCGTTTATGTATCTGGGTATGTTCAGGGTTGGCTTTGCCTTGAATAACATGTCGAAATGATACTTATCTACCCCTATGTCTATGACCTCAACTTCGAACGTTTCGCTTATTTCTTGAATTTGTTCCTTTAGGAAGTTGACTATGTCATCATTATCGAACACCTTCCCGCGGTACTTCGCCACTTGGACATAGTGGTAATAAAGAGCGTAAACTGAATGCGATCCTCTTTCCAATCTGTACCGCATAGTTACATCTATTTTCTAATAACTATAAAAAGGTTTCTATAAGGGGCTATCCTTCACTTCCATCAGAAAGGGACTTTCGCCCCTTTAACCCTCAATAAAGTTAAAAATTGAAGTCCTCATTCTTCAGGGCAGGGAGTAGGTCAGTATTTAAATTATTGACGAAGTTTCCCTCTAGGCTGAAGAGAAGCCTCAGTTCGCCGTAGCTTCCTCGAAGGCTTTTTTTAGCTTTTCGAAAGAAGAATCAAGAGAGTCGGAAATAACCCTCACTTCTCCAATGACGCCCATGAAGTTTGTATCGCCGACCCACCTTGGGACAACGTGTATATGCATGTGCTCTTCTATCCCTGCCCCGGCCGCCCTTCCGAGGTTCATTCCCACGTTTATACCGTCCGGTCTATATGAAATTCTTAGGGCTTTAATGGAGATGGATAGCACCTCCATCAGCTCCATCCTCTCATCTTCGCTAAGATCTTCGAATGAGGGGACGTGCCTATAAGGTACGATCATGAAATGCCCAGAGGTGTAAGGGAATCTGTTCAACACAACGAAGGAGTGCTTTCCCCTATATAATATTAGATTCTCCCTATCACTCTTGCCATTGTTTAACATTTCGCAGAATATGCAGCCCTTTTTCTCTTCATTTATAAACGTGCTGACATACTTGGCTCTCCACGGGGCCCACAGAACCTTCAACCTTCCTCCCTACCTCACTCTTCGGCATCCTTTATTCCATTCTCAGTTATAGTGAACACGGCCTCTCCTTCAGGTAGATGCGGTGCATCGACAACCCTAGCGATCCTTTTGTTGCCTCTGCTTTTTCTAAGTTGAACTCTCACTCCAGGAGCGTGATATAGAACATGCCCACCAACAGCCTGCGTCGGGTCTCCATAAAATACATCTGGCCTAGCCATTACCTGGTTTGTTATAACTACGGCGATATTATATATCTCTGCGATTCTCATGAGCTGATGTAAATGCCTGTTCAACTTCTGTTGTCTGGATGCTAAGTTCTCTCTCCCCGGATACTCGGCCCTGAAATGTCCGGTTATCGAGTCTACCACGACAAGCTTTATGTTCCTCTCTGGTATTATTTCCGTCACCTCTTCCACTACAGCCATCTGGTGGTCGCTGTTAACAGCTCTAACGTATAGTATATTCTCCATGACCTCATCGGGATTCAGCCCGAGGTTCCTCGCCATAGCCTCTATTCTCTCCCACCTGAACGTTCCTTCACTATCTATGTAAACAGCCCTTCCACTTAGACCCCCTTTATCCTGAGGTAGTTGAACGTTGACTGAGAGCTGATGACTAAGCTGAGTGTTATGCAGAATTAGTCCTGAGGGCGCGATAAAATAATGTATCCCCGGAACAACCACATCGTATACGTAACCATCATACTTTTCTATCTTCGATCCGACTACTTTTACGGGTTCCGCTGACGTCTCGCCTGAAGCAAGGGGAGCTATAAACTTTAGCGTCTCTTCTCCCTCCCTCACTTCAAAGCTCCTCTTCCACTTAAGACCATTTTTCTTTGATATAAGGAACGGATGGTTCGGTGTTACCCCAACTTCGTTTCCATCGGAGAGTTTTATTTTGACTATCTTGTTCACTTTTTGCTTAAATATAAAAGGTGCCGGAGCTGCAATGATTCTTCCCATAAAAAGGGTAGGTACGAGGGCCCCTGTCGTCTCCGCGATCACCCCTCCTTCTCCTTCCTTTTCGCTATTTGTAGAAGCGATCTCGTATAACTCAGACACCGGCTTAACTCTTAGGGAATAAGTTCCATCGAATATCGCTATCTCCGTTTCTGGCGTAAAACATTTGCCTGTGCCAAACTCGCCGAAGAACTCAGTTATTGTCCTCGTCTCGACGCCACCGCCCAGTAGATCGTCCAAAGCCCTACTTCCAGTAGTTATTTTGCCAATAGTCTGCCTTTCCTTCTTGAGCTCTAGCGCTGTTTTGAACTTTATATCGAGGGCCTCTCTGGCAGCTTTTATAGCCTTTTGTGCTGTGACGAGAGGTATGCCGACAGCAGCACTGATCTCTTGAGGTGTCGCAACAGCTATGGCTTCGAGTGAGGCGTATCCTGTCTCGATCAATTTAGCTGCAGTCGCCGGACCTACTCCAGGGAGGTCGGTGAGCGTCTTTATCTTCTGCTCTTCTGAATCCGGTACTCCTTCTCTTCCTTCTCCTTCTTCCTTTTGAGCCTTTGGAGCCAAAATTCCCAACCTTTTTCCTTTCTTCAAATCGAACTATCACACTTTTAGTTTAAATAAGTAGTTACCCGAAAATAATCCTTTTCCTATATCATCATAAATAAGAGGCGAAAAGAAAAATTATGAATATATTTGGGGGCAAATCGCTAGAAGGCAAGAGAAACCTGAGGTATTTCGAGCGAGGTTTCCTTCCTTCTTTCCTTCACCTTATCTATTGCTCTTATGAAATCATCCATCTCGACAAAGCTTCTCCCTTCTCTGATAGCGAAGTAACCTGCTTCCACACATACCGCCTTTATCTCTGCCCCCACAAAGCCATCTGAGAGCTCAGCGAGTTTTTCCAACTCCACATCTTTTCCTATGCTCATCTTCTTTAAGTGTACCTTGAATATTTCAAGCCTACCCTTCTTGTCCGGCAATGGGACCTCGATTATTCTGTCAAACCTACCAGGCCTCAGTATTGCTGGATCTAGGATGTCTATCCTGTTTGTGGCGGCAATAATTTTCACGTTTCCAAGCGGGTCAAATCCATCCATCTCCGCTAGAAGCTGCATCATTGTTCTCTGCACTTCTCTTTCCCCGCTCGTCCCTATATCGATTCTCTTAGCAGCTATGGCGTCTATC
>JAEMPT010000087.1 GCA_022759165.1 Thermoprotei archaeon | reverse complement strand
AAGTAATCCCGAACAGAAGAAAGGAACCCCGCACTTTAGGACGGGGGTGGGGGGGTCAGATCTATATAGCTTGAGGCAATGAAGTCGATCTTATCTTCTTAAACAAGTAAATAAAATATATAGCAAAAATTAACAAACTATAAAAATATCTTTTTAATATGTATTTTTATGGCTAACGTTACAGGGTGAATTGGAATGAATCAGCTTAGCAAAGCTCTAAAGTGCCTGCAAAAGCTAGAGCTAGAAACTCATGAACTATACCATGAACTTTATAAGAAGATGGCTCCCAGCGAGGATAGAGGAAAGATCCTATTCATTTCACTCGATACATATAAGCACTATCTTCTATATAACGAGCTGACCAAATTGGAGGAAGAAAGCGTTAACGAAGAAGAGTGCGAGCTTCTCCTCGGCCAGATGTTCACCGATTCCCTTAAGCTTACGAGGGAGCTCAAGTCGCAGATCGCCAAGCTGAAGACGATCAAAAATGAAGATCTCGAGAATATCGTGGATCGATTGAAAGATCATGAGAGAGGTATATACGAGGAGGCTATGTCAGCAGTAGCGGCGAAATTCATAGGAAAGGAGAATGCTGAGGTTTCAGCTGTAATGCAACTAATAGAATTCGATGAAAAAAGGCATGAGGGATTAGTTATAGGGCTGATAAAGAAGGAGGACAACGCTCAAGGTATCTGAAGATATCTGTTGAACCATCCTAATATTTCCTTGAGCCTTTCCATTCTATGCTTCGGTTTCCCGCTCCTGGATAAGTCGTGGTTCTCTCCAGGAAATATGACAAGCTTCACTGGGACTCCCTTGAGCTTTAGCGCTGTAAAGAGCTGAATAGCCTGGTCTAGCCAGCATCTATAATCCTCATTGGAATGAAGTATCAGCGTCGGAGTTCTAGCATTTCCTATATATTTAAGCGGCGAAGCATCCCAAAGTTTTTGGAAAGAATCCTCCTCCCATAGTCTCTTACCGAGAATACCAAGTATCTGGTCCTCAGCGAAGTAATACCCTATATCCGAGGTTCCGTAGAAGCTAACCCAGTTGCTAATCGACCTCTGCGTAACAGCCGCTTTGAAGCGGTCCGTATGCGTTATCACCCAATTCGTCATGAATCCGCCGTAGCTTCCTCCTGCAACTCCTAGCCTATTTTGATCGATGAATGGGAAATTCGAAACGGCGTAATCAAGGACCTCCATGAGATCCATGAAATCCCTTGTCCCATAGGCTCCTCTTATGTCCCTGAATCTTTCACTGTACCCGGTGCTGCCTCTGGGATTTGAATAAATGACAACATATCCCGCGTTTGAGAGAACGTGGAACTCATGCATGAAAGACTCTCCATAGGCTGTAGCAGGGCCTCCGTGTATATACAGTATCGCTGGGTACTTTTTACCCTCCTCGAAGTCCGCCGGTCTCAAAATAAATGCTTCTATCTTCTCGCCATCGCTTGCAGTAACTACGAACTTCTCCGGCCTCTTCAGCTTCGCCTCCTTCAAAAGGGAATCGTTGAAGTATGTAACCTTTTTCATATTCGAAGATGAAATTATATATAGCTCAGGTGGCTCAACTGAGCTCATAGCAGTAAGCGCAATGGTCTTGCCGGAGATAGAATAATCCTCAACGCTCATCTCACCTTCAAGAACCTTGGAAGCCCCAGCATCTTCGCTCCATTTGTACAGAGAGACCTTATTTCCCGTCATGAGAGGGAAATAGATGAATTTTTCCCTCCACTGTATTTTCTCCCCACTGCTCGGCCCTCTCACATCTGAGTTAAGAGAATTCGAAACGTCTAGGTCAGGTATATCCAGCCTAGTGAATTCTCCGGACCTGATATCTATAATCCAAAGCCTGTTGTGCCCAGCGAGGCCCCTAGAAAGGTCGCTTCCCCTTATAACGATCATCGTCCCGGAAGGGCTCCAATCGAAGTCCTCTATCGACATGTTCCCCGAAGTTAGCTTCTCATCTTTACCGCTCTCCAGATGATAGATGTGAAGATCCGATATGTACGGTTTGAGCCTATCAGGCGAAGAAACATAACCTATTGCTCCTCCTCTTGGGGACCACTTCGCGTATGAAACCGATCCCGTGTCTTTTATCTCAAGCTCTCTGTAGTTCCCTGAAGCCGCATCCGCTACGAATATCCTCGTAGTCTTATTGTAGATGAATCCCTCTCCGTTGAACCATATGGGTATCTCCTCTATATGCTTAACATCTTTTTCCTCTTCTCCTTTTGAGCTGAGGAAAAGGATCTCCCTTTCATCGGGGCTCCACTGCGGTCTCGCGATCCCCTCCTCTCTCTCCAGAAGGACCCTCTGCTTCCCCCCGAATAACATATCCAATATCACTAGCTCCGAGACCGAGGGCTTGCCATCTTTCTTTTCCCTTCTTCTCACGAAGCTAAGATACCTTCCGCTTGGGCTCCACGAAGGGGCCATGTCTGAAGGTCCATCGGTGAGTTGGTAGCTCGCATCCTTCTCGAAGTCATAGATCCATAAGCTTGAGAAGTATTTGTCTTCCTTTGAGGAGATCCTCGTTACTACGAAGACAACCTTTTTCGAGTCCGGAGAAATCTTTGGGTCAGAAACAAGTATGATCTTATCCAAATCTTCTATCTTCAGGCCCATAATGCACCACTGCATTAAACATAGTGAGAGTTGAATATAAGCCCTCCTCTTTTTAAACACGGAAAAAGAGCAACATTAATTACCCCAGTTCGCAGTTCTATCCTTGGTGATCTTATTTGGAAGAGCAGCCCTCGGTCGAGGGAGTAACATATGTGTGTGCGAGGTGCGGCAGGGAGCTGAGACCTCAGGATTTCGAGCTACTGCATAGCATCAAGTGCGTTTACTGCGGAAGCAAGATCGTTTATAAAGTTAGAAAGCCGTACGTGAAGAGAATAAAGGCTATTTAAATTCTCTACTTTCTGCTTATTCCATATTTTATAGCAGTTTCAATTATCATTCTCGCAGCAAGAGCGGTAGTTGCTTCCCCGCAATCTCTCAATGGGTTGACCTCGACTATATCCATGCCTACGAGTTTTTCTCCAACGAAGGAGTATAGCATTTGCACCGCTGTATGGGGGTCAAGACCCAGTGGCTCGGGAGTCCCGACCCCAGGCGCAAAGCCAGGATCCACTGAATCCATATCGAAAGATATGTATACATTTTTCGCTTCCTCCGCCATCTTGAGGATCTTCTTTGTAACTTCAGCGGATCCATATTTCCAAATCATGCGGCTAGTAAAGAACTCTATCCCCTCCTTTTTTGCGAACTGGATCTCCTCTGGAGTAGCTGCTCTCGTCCCTATGAATGCCATACTCAGGGATCTCCCCCCTTCCCATATCCTCCTCATCACTGTGGCGTGGTTTAAATGAGATCCTAGGTACTCGTCCCTCATATCTAGGTGAGCATCGAATACGATCAGAAGGCTTTCGCTTCCAAGTATGGGCTGAGCTCCAAGCGTGATAGTGTGCTCTCCTCCTAGCATTATGGGGAGTCTGTTCTCCGATCTCATTTCGGAAAGGGCCTGCGAGATGAGCTCTATGTTCCTCGTCAACTCACCTGGGTAAAGAACGAGGTCCCCTTCATCGTAGAGACCATATTCGGTTAGATCTCTCTCTGATATGAACGAATACCATTCTAGGCTCTCAGCGATCCTCCTTATCTGCTCTGGGGCATACATGGTGCCAGGAGCATGGGAATTAGAAATGTCAAGGGGAACGCCCAATATGCTCACATAGCTGTCTTCCCTTCTTGAGCTGAAGTTCGCGAAGATGTTCTTCCTTTCAAGCCTCAACTTCCACGACAAATAGACCACCTCAATTTTTATTGCCACCATACCAAATAAGTTAAGAGAGGTTTTTTATTATGAGGGTTCTCGATTCAAAGTCTTCGCTGGAAAGAGACGGCTACAGCGTGCTCACGAAATATGAGCCAGCAGTTGAGCCAATTAGAATAGCTTCCACTTTTTCCGATTTATATCCTGAGCTCAGGCAAAGTCAGGAGGATAGGGTAATACAGATCGCAGGCCTTAATCCATATCAACATCAGCTCGAAGCGATGGATGCTCTGATTTCCGGCTTTAACCTCATCATGATATCGGGCACAGGCTCAGGAAAAACGGAGGCGTGGGCACTTCCAGCGCTTAGA
>JAEMPT010000001.1 GCA_022759165.1 Thermoprotei archaeon | reverse complement strand
ACGTCAGTGGAGGGGGAGAGATGATTGTCACTGCGTGTGCGTCAAATTCATATAGGTAGCTTAGGGCTTTGAATCGCGCTTGAACTAAGTAGTTGATACTCCTTGTATATTTGCACTCAAAAATCAGTCTTTTCTTTTGTCCATTAAAGCTAAGTAGTATAACTATGTCTGGAAGCCCTCCAAGATTTTTAACTAGATCTTCACGTATGGGTCCGTCAAGCAAGCCCAGAGCTTTTGCTTTCGATAATTTCGAAGGAATATCTTCACTAATAATATTATATAGGACTGTAATGTCTCCGTTTGCTCCTGAAAAAATTAGTCCTCTGCCATCAACTTCTTTATCTCTCTGAGGTATGTTTACTTCGCTCGGTTTGAATGTTTCGACTAGATAATTTAAAATAAAAGCTAGCGTAAAAAGCTCGTATATTTTGCTTTTAGAGAGCTTTAATAAAAGTGTATCTGCTAGCTCTTTGGTTTCTCTATCGAGAAGCGATAAATCGTTCTTAAGGTATCTACGTATGGTTAAAAGTTTTTGGTAGGCTTTATACTCGCGCGGATGGGTCACTGCTTCATAGCTAACTTTTTTCTCTATTTCCTCTAGTTCCAGGGTGTTCTCTACAATTAAATTTCCCTTAGGTATCAATGGTCTAAGCTCCGGCACGGAAAGTATTCGTTCACATTCAAATATGAGGCTTTGAAGCTTATCTATAGCTATTTCACGCAGTTTTTCGGTTGTTGGATTTGAATAGGACAGGGACTGGATAAGCTTCATCAGTCTTTTTTCTACTTCAAGAAGAGTGGCCACAAGCAAGAGGTTAGCTGGGTTCTCAAACTCTATTCTTTCGCGTCTTACGGGAATTCCATTTGGTTTGTACTTAGCCACGAGACTGGTTACAATTTTACCGTGGATACTTCCCTGTGTTATCTCAATTTCTTCGACAAGCTCGGCATGCATTCTTCTTAATATTTCCTTCACAGTCTCTGAGAGCTCTATTATGCTTCGAAGAAGTTTGAGAGATGTAGCTATTTCGCCCCCTAGTACAATGTCGGATTTAAGGTTTCTTAATTTCAGTTTCCCAGTAAGCTGATATTTATCATAAAGAGCTAGCAAAGTCGCCCATGCATAGTTAGCCATGAAGCTTATCTCTTCCTTTTCGCTACTGCTTTGTTGACTCAAGTTCCGCAACCTCTGGATAGAGCTGGTTAAAGAATTCCGCTGACTCGTTCAGTCCTTTTTCTTTGAGAAGTTTTTTGACCTCTTTTAGCGTAGTGAGGGGTAAACCCTCGAACTGTGGGACAAGAATCATTTTGACAGCTTTATCTAAAGCATTTGTATTGTTTCCGAGAGCTTTTACAATCTTGGCTACATCTATCAAAAACCCTATTCCAATTTCAAGACCAGCTTTCTTTATCTGATCATACAAGTCAAAGATATTATTTACCATGTTATCTTCTTGAACTATGCCTTTGAGAACATTTTTTATGTCCTCATCCTGCGGATTTCCAACATTTATAACTATGAATCGTCTAAGAAGCGCATGTCCAAGTGAAAAGAGATAGCGTCTGTCGTAAACGTTCATCGTAGCTATAACTCGAAAATCACTAGGTATCTTTATGTTACCCTGAACGCGCCATACTTTTAGCAAATATTTACCGCAATCATCAATTTTATCACCCCACGATTCTATTTCCTGTAAAAGGGAGGGTGGCAACTTCCAATCTTCTGGCTTGCCTCCAAAAATTGTGAAAAATTCTCCAAAGGCCCTTTCTATGTTTGCCCTGTTAATTTCATCTATTAGAAGAATGGCTCCACCACTTCTCATGTGTTCACATATTGCTTCAATAAGGACTCCTGACTTCCAATAAACTTCTTGACCTATAAGAACAGGACCGCCAATCACGTCAATTCGACTCCAATCGCTTGACGCAGTTTTTGATACAAGTTTATAACCAAGAACTTCAGCTACTATTTGCGCTAGTGTAGTTTTTCCCGTACCTGGAGGACCTACTAGAAGAATAGGCTTTCCCAATTTCAGCGCTGCAACTAAATCATCCAGGAGAGTATCTTTAAAATTGAAGTATTGACGCTTTGCGTTTTCTTTTATTATTTCCTTAACCTGATGGATAGGAAGTTTATACACTAAAGATAGCTCCTCTTTTTGGGTTACTTCCCTATTTTTTTGATAATTTTGAACTCGATCTAACAAGAGAACACGCAGTTTTCCTATGACCTCCGAATCAACTATATGCTGTAAACCGGACCTTGCATAATTTTTGAGGAGATCACTTAATTGATCATCTCCTATAAGAGTTCCCTTATGAACAGAGTCATGCAACCAGATTATTTTCATCTTAAACCTAAAAGGGAATTCCAGCCTACCGGACTGCTTTTCGCTAGGCCAAAAGAGGTTTAAAAAATCGAATTCAGTTTGAGTAACTATTCCAGCACCAACTATGCCAATTTGAGTTATAAAGAAGAGAACAATATTTGGTTTGTTTCCACTAATAAATTCCTCAAACAATTTAGCAGATGATGGGGCAACTCCCCCTCGCGTAGCGGCAAATATACCTTTCAATTCATTTGCATCTAGACGAGACCCCCAATAGGTATAATCCACTTCAAATTTTTTTGAGTATTCTAGGCTCCATTCCCAATGCTCTTTAGACCCTGCAGATACCCAGAACTCTGCTTGGTTAATTGTAGACTTTAAATCATTAAGCCATTCTTCGAGTTTTTTAGATGGCTTTGAGGACGCAATGTGAACCATACATTAAAGTAAACATTTACCAGCACTAATTAATTTTTCTAAGAAACTATCGTACTTAATAGTTCTCGGTTTTGAATTATTCTCTTTAACAATGCATCATGTGCCTGAAGTTTTCTGCGCACTTCAGGAATGGGTATTTTAGAATAATCATCTGGGCGAAGATATGTATAGCCTTGTTTTTCACCGTAAAAATGCTCGTAGAGAGTGTATCTAAGGATTTTATTTTTTAAGAGAAATATTCCGCAACAATCGGGTGCCGACCACATTTGATAGAGTCCTTCCCTACACGTCGCAAAAGTTAATCCCATTTTTTCTATGCTTGCCTTGATTTCATTGTAGATTCTTTGCCTTATTTCTCTTTTTGGATGCTTGTGTGAGCCTAAGAGAAATCGTTCCCAGTTGCTTTTGTCAACAAGCTTTCTAAAGTTATCTTCATTCATGACTTTTCTATAGACTTCGAGTTCTTTCCAGCTTAAAACCCTCAAGACCTCGGCTATTACGTGCTTTGCATTTACTTTTTTTGCTTCTTCCGCGTACTTTTCCACGTATTCATCTCCCGAGTTCAGAAAAGGTACAATCGGTTGAAACCTCAACACTACTGGTATACCTTCGCTACTCAGCTTCTCAGCCACGTCTAGCCGCTTGGACGGGGGCGGAGCCCCGGGCTCAATAACTTTGGATACATTATCCTCGAGGAAGGCTATACTAAACTGAACAATTGCTAATCCCTCTCCCGAAAGTTCCTTTATAACATCCAGCCAGGGAGACTCTCCAACAAGGGTAGACTTTGTATTTATAATTAGGGGCACTCTTTCAGTAAGAGAAAGCCTGAGTAGACTTAGCGAAAGCATCGACTTCCTCTCAATTGGTTGAAAAGGATCAGTTAATGCAGACATCCGGAAAGGCGGAACAGCAACACCCGCTTTACGCCACTTCTCGATTGCCTTCCTAAAAAGCTTGGGATAATCAATTCGAGCGCTTAATGAACCGTGGCTAAATCCTGGAAGAAACCTCGTATAACAGTAGACACACGAATGACTACATCCAATATACGGATCCAGTCTGAAAATCGAGTAACAAAAACTGGACATCGGCAAACTTGGACCTACAACAAGCTCTCCGCCGAAGCTCCTAGCTTTTGCCACCCCAAACTCTCCTTGATTGAAAAACTCCATCATAAATAAAAAATGTTTACGTATTTAAGGTGAAAATATCCTTCCAATTCCGAAGGTTATTAACACCAGCCAAATTATGAGGTTAACGCGACTTACTGTTCATAGACGTAACTAAAGTTGCAAGCAATTCTGAGGGCTGGGCTAAAGCGATACAAGCTACGAATTTCTGGGCACTATTATCCTCCACGAGTTATCTAGACTGGACGTGCTCGTAAAGCCGAGGGAGGTAGTGCCGGTCCACAC
>JAEMPT010000046.1 GCA_022759165.1 Thermoprotei archaeon | reverse complement strand
TCACCTCCATTAGAAAGGGGACTTCCGCCCCTCTTGAATTCCCAAAAAGTTAAAATAGTAATTTCAAGCCTTCTCACTGATGAAGAGAATTATAAAGCCAAAAAAGTAACATATTATGTTAAATAACTCGAGTAATGCAACTGAAGGCCATCGTATAAAATAAGATCCCAGAGCACTAGCAACAAAGAGGGAGACCAGAATTACCCCATCTTTAGTTTTTCTTAACTGAATTAGGGAAATTCCATATAACAAAAGCGATATGCTCATCAATATAAAGAATTCATATGAAACGAATCCGTGTAGTTTGGTTCCTTCTGGAAAGATGCCTATGGCCATGAGAGAGAAGGCACCTACTATATATATTCCCGTCGTGATGCAACCAAGCTTGTTTGGAACCAATCTGTGAATATAAAAAGAGTATGCAATTGCGAAGAAAGAAGAGATAATCAATGTGTAATTGAATATATAGGAGTATTCTCTACCCACCCTGCCGAGATCGCTTAATGCATTCTTCGTTAAATCGAACCAAGGGTTAAGAGCTATAGCTATTGAAATACCCACAAACGCTGTGAAAAAGGTAATGAGGCCGAAATATTTTAGTAGTCTATTTACCACTAAATACCACACCTTTCTAAAAAAGATGATAGCATTAGTTATATAAGTTTTCCTTAACTCTTAATCATTTTTGATGATAATCCCATATAGATTCGTTGGTTTCTAAGCTAAGCGAGATTGAGATTTAGCAAAAATATATTGAGAGAAAATGTTTTGTGACCTCCAGTTGCGCCTTGCAGATAACAAATAATAATAATTCCCTAAAAGATACGGGTCAGATTTCAACTCTAGACAAAAAAACGATAGCAATATAAAATATAGAAAAACACATTAAGAGATTATGCTAAGAATCTACTGTTCCGCATGAAGTTAGATATAATAAAAAACACGAATGAACTCCTGAAAATCTCTATGAGGAGAAGGCCAACAGTAAAATAGGGAATGATGAAGCCGTCCCAATATGGGTATAAGGTGGTCTATACCACCGATGAATTTCTCGCGACGAGCTGACCTATCGATTGATTGTCTTTCAATTCCATAGATCCATGTTTACTTGATCTATAATCAAAAACAGGTTCAACTGATACAAGCGAAACTATTAATAGCTTCCATTATTCAATAAAGGATTGATATGTTGTGTTGTAGGTGTTAAGCTATGGCGTTTTCACCAGCTATGATGGGATATGACAGGGCTCTTACTGTATTCTCGCCTGATGGGAGACTCTATCAGGTACAATATGCTTTTGAAGCGGTAAAACAAGGATGGAGTACAGTGGGGATAAAAGTTAAGCAAGGTGTTGTTCTTGCAGCAGAAAAGGCCATAACGAAATCTCTCGTTGATGTTGTAAGCATAGAAAAGGTAAGTGCTATAGATTCTCATATCGCAGTCTCTTTTGCAGGTTTCGGTGGTGATGGAAGAATTCTAATTGAATATGCTAGACAACTAGCTGTCAGCCATAGGCTTACTTACGGAGAGCCAATACCAATAGAATACCTTACGAAGCAGATAAGCGATCTAAAGCAAGCATATACTCAGCACGGGGGCGTAAGACCATTTGGTGTTTCTTTGTTAATTGGTGGAATAGATGAAACGGGACCGCAACTATTCAAGACAGATCCCGCTGGTCAGTACTTTGGTTATTTCGCTACTTCCATAGGAAGAGGGGAATCGGCTATTGAAGAAAAACTTGAAAAGAGCTACAGGCAAGATATGAGCTTAGAGGACGCTACGGTACTAGCGCTCAAAGTCCTTAAGGAGTCCAGTGACCAGGAACTGAAGGCGGTGAATTTCGACGTTGCCCTCGTCGATGCTGAAAAGAAAGAATATAGGAAGCTATATCTCGAAGAGATAGAGTCCCTGTTAAAGAAAATATGAGAGTTTGAATCTTCTGTTTCACTTCATTTCTTATTTATAATGCAAATTTATGTTTGTTTCCTGACACTTACAGCCCAGAAAGAAAGCAGATTTATGAAAGCATTTTCTGCAGACAATTGAAAAAGGAAACAACCCTACTATAGAGAAAGCTATTTCTAAAACCTTCAATTATTAGGACTTGGAAATTTTCTTCATCAAGGACCTTTATGGGCAATGGTGAAAAAGTGCATATATGCACTGTTTTTTAACCATTTTGGCTCAGTTATAGAAAAAAGGTATTGCTGCCCGCAGTGAAGCATTTTCGATTTACAGGGGGAAACATTTGCCTTCGGGTAACTTGAAAATAAACTTAAATGGTACTGAAAAAAATGGAACAGCCTCTGACAAGAATTGTAGCATTACTTTGCTTGTCGCTGGAAGCCCAAATGTTGGAAAGAGTACATTTTTCAACGTGATAACTGGTAAAACCGTTTCGGTTGCAAATTGGCCAGGGACAACTGTTGAGAAAAAAGAGGCCATGATAGAATATAATGGAGAAAAAATTTGTCTCGTTGACCTCCCTGGAGCTTACAATCTATATTCCATTTCACTCGAGGAGAAGATCACCTTAAATGAGCTCCTTTTTGGAAAATATGATGCTATAGTTATACTTGCTGACACTCTTAGCTTAACTAAGTCCTTATATTTTGCTATACAGGTCCTCGAGCTTACTAAGAAAGCTGTTCTTGCATTGACAAAATACGACGAGGCACATTCTAAAGGAATTCATTTACGTCCAGATGGAATACAGCAGGCTTTGGGGATACCAACGGTTCCTATTTCTTCTATCACTGGGCTTGGGATAGATAGGCTTCTTGAAGAGGCCATTAAGGCTACTGAAGTTGAAGCTGGTTCGATGGAACTTAGATATCCTACACTAGAGAATTCAATAGAGAAAATAAGGGAAGCCTTGGAAAAAAAGCATTTTGAGCTACCTTGGAATGCTAGATGGATAGCAATAAAGCTTTTAGAACAGGAGGAGGTTGTTTCTAACTATGTTTATTCTATATATGGCGAGGATCTCAGGCTTCTCGTAGAGAATGAAATAAAGGAATACATAGAAAAGTACAACAGATCACCGAGGGAAGCGATAATAGACTATCGATACGATTTCGTTGAAGGAATAGTTGAGAAGAACGTAAAATTTTTAGAGATAAGCAAAAAAGGCAACGATGCTCTGGAGAGAATTATGTTGAACCCGTTGCTGGGACCGTTGGCTTCTACTGGTATATACTTGGTAGTCTTTTTCCTTGTCTTTACTTTGAATACCGGCTTTCCCCTTAACTTAATCTTATCATCATTAGGTTATGAACGATGGGCCGGTATTCTCGAAAGCTATAGTATAAGTGGGATTCTTTCCTCAGCCTTCAATTATATAGCTGACATTGCTAGAAGTTCGTTAGGTGTATATTTGCCGTCTGTGGTAGTATCGCTTATTTCAGATGGTATAATACCAGGAGTAGGATCAGTCCTCAGCTTTCTACCGCTAATCATGGTATCTATCGCATTCCTCGCAGTGCTTGAAGATACGGGGATAGGTGCCAGGATGGCAATCGCGTATGATGCTATTTTGAACAAATTTGGTCTGACAGGGAAAAGCGTATTTCCTATCCTATTGGGATTGGGCTGCAATGTACCAGCAGTTATGTCTACTAGGGCTATAGAAGATAGTATGGAAAGGAAGGCGCTAATTTATTCAGTTCCATTTATACCTTGCCAGGCAAGGTTAGTTATAATGATGGCCTTCACCGCAGCATTTTTCACTCCCTTGGCCGGGACCTTTGCCTTGATTACCGCATACATGATTTCCCTTCTCGCGATGCTATTCACTGCCAGAGTAATTAAGAAAATCTATTCTATAAAAGGAGAAGCGCAGGGGCTGATAGTCGAATTGCCTCCTCTGCATAAGCCTATATGGAGGGTTATCTGGTGGCATGTATGGGACAATTCGAAGCATTTTCTAAAAAAGGCAGGCACGATTATTTTTGCCCTCTCCATAGTGATATGGGTCACACTTAGCTACACTCCTAGCCTTACAATAGTATCTTCTCCAGAAGAAAGTATAGCTTTCCATATTTCATCATTACTATCTCCAATAAGTAAATTATATGGATTGAGCGGAGACGTTGCGTGGGAAACAGCCTTTATGTTTCTAAATGGTTTCATCGCTAAGGAAAGCTTTGTCGAGTCAGTGGTATTATTCCACCCAGAAGCAAGCAGTTT
>JAEMPT010000133.1 GCA_022759165.1 Thermoprotei archaeon | reverse complement strand
GTGAAGTTAAAAGTTTAACTTCTTTAGGCTACGGAGGGATCAAAAGGACGATGAGTTTCACATATTTGTTTAGGAATGCGTCTGTCATATGCGAGAGGTTCGGGTAGTCAGAGATCTCTCATACGCTTATTGTATCTTATGGTAGCCGAACTTTCGTCCCGCATGAGTTTAGAAGCAATCATGTCTAAATAGCTTCATCGAAGAATTTAATTGAAGAAAAAAGTTTTTATTATTCGTACCCGCCTTGAAAGGTGAAGCTACTTCCTGTAATACTTCGCCGCATCCAATATCGCATCGACTATTTGCTTGTACCCAGTGCACCTGCAGAGTATTCCGCTGAGGAATTCCTTCACTTCTTCCCTAGTTGGATTCGGGTTCTTTTGGAGGAAGTAATGGGAAGCCACTACGAAAGCCGGGGTGCAGAAACCACACTGGAACGCGCCGTGTTCTATGAATGATTTCTGCACAGGAACAAGCTCTCCGTTGCTAGCGATGCCTGCAGCAGTGACTACATCTCCACCATCTGCTTCAACCGCTAGAACCATGCAGGACTTCACCGGTCTTCCGTTGAAGAGAACGGTACAGAGACCGCATTCGCCTTTGTAGCATGCAGCCTTAACGCTCAGTTCGCCCAGCTTGTTCCTCAGTACCTCTAACAGAGTTTCGTTGTCCTCTACTTCTACAACTCTTGGCCTTCCGTTCAGCTTGAATGTGATTGTCCTTGTCATCCCATATCACCTCGAAAGCAAAGACTTTATCGTTTTAATTGTGAGGATTTTGATCAAATACTTTCTGAACTCCGCCGTGGCATAGGGATCCTCTATAACATCGAGCTCATTCACCATCTTCTCCACACCTTCGTCCAGCAGATCCTCGATTTTACCGGGTTGCTTAAAGTGCTGCTCTAGGCTCCTCGCTCTGAAGGGAAGCTGCGTCGCCGAGGTAACCACTACCCTTACCTCTCTATTAGCAAACGAATTAGGATTGGCAACTAGTGCAGATATGTTGACGATTCCATATTCGCTTCTCGACTGGAGCTTCACATACGCGGATCTACTACCTTTCGGTGGCTCCTTGTACAGTATTTCAGTGACGATCTCGTATGGCTCAAGTTTAGTCATAGCGGGGCCCAATACGAGTCCGTCTACTGGGATCCATCTCTCCCCGTTTGGACCTACTGCATGAACCTCCGCATCAAATAGAACCGCTGGACCTGGCATATCAACGTAGGGTAGGCCTTCTAATATGTTTCCAACGATGCTTGCTCTATTCCTTAATATTGCATCAGCCATGTGACTTGCTGCTTCGTAGAAGGCTCTGAACTTTTCCCTTAGATCCGGATTCTTTTCGAAGAATTCGATCATCTCTGTTCCTGTAACAGTCGCTCCCACGAGCAAGCCTTTTCCTGGTAAATACTCGATCTTCTTGAGCTCTTTTATCCCCTTTATATCGACTACTAGCTCGGCTTCCAAAAGCCTCTCCTTCATAAAGCCAATGAGTCCTATGCCTCCGTTCATTATCTTCGCATTTCCCTCGTTTTCTTTAAGTAGACGGATAGCCTCTTCTAGGCTAGTGGGCTTCACATACTTAAATTCCGGCAGCGTTGTATAAGGTGCTGACATCTTTCTTCACCCCTTCCACTCCTTCAAGGCCTTCATAGCCTTTTCTATTAGGTCAGGCCTCTGCTCCTTGATTGCCCTCCATACCCTCTCATGTGTCATAGGTAGCTCCGTTATCTCCACGCCCGTTCCCCTCTGTATAGCGTTTGCTATTGCTGGTATGATGGCAATCATCACGTTTTCCGAGAATCCCCTAGCACCAAAAGGTCCATTGGCCTGAGGGGTCTCAAGGAACTTTACTCTTATGTCGTCTGGCGCATCTTTTGCCCTAGGTATATAGTAAAAGCTGAAGTTGGGGTTAGCTACGCCTCCTGTGTCATCAAAGACTATCTCTTCATATAGAGCTCTTCCCATTCCCATCACAAGTCCTCCAATCGCCTGTCCAGTCGCAGTTAGCGGATTTATAACTCTTCCCAAGTCGTATACCTGTGTAGCTTTTAGTACTTTCACTTCTCCAGTCAGCAGATCAAGCTCAATTTCTACGGCCGTTGAGCCGAATGTATAGAACACTGTCACATGTCCCGGTTCCCCGTGCCCCGTCTCCGCATTTATCGGGAGCGCTTGACCAGTGTCTGGGTCGAGGTAACTTAGAACGGCGGGATAGTGCTTACCCTTCCCTATTATTGGACCTCCATATACTTGACCATTGGGGAACGTGTAGCCCATTACTATCTCTGAGAGCGGAATGGACATCCACGGTTCTCCCTTCACATATACTTTGCCGTCCGCTATTGCAAGCTCCTCTGGCTTCACCTTGAGGACCTTGCTAGCTACATCTAAGATCTGCCTCTTCGCATCTTCGCATGCATCCAAGAGAGCGGAGCCGACGGTAAACAAGCTCCTGCTTCCGACTGTCTGCCATGTATATGGGTTCCATTCAGTACTGTTCATCCAGGTTAAATGGACCTTATCGAGAGGTAGGTCGAAGTACTCAGCAACGAGCATTCTTAAGGCGTTTACGGTGCCCTGTCCATAGTTTCCGGTTGCAACCAATACATCTACGCTCGCATCCTCATTGAACTTTATGACAGCAGCGTCAACGGCGTTTGGTGGCTGGCTTGGTCCCTTAAGGCTCACCGCGATCCCCTTTGCCCTTATTTTCCAAGGCTCTTTCGGCTGCTCCGGTTCTTTGTCCCATTCGATAAGCTCCGCCGAAGTTTTCATGACTCCTGGCAGATCTCCCTGATCAGCTCTCATAGGAGTTCCATAACCGGTCGTTGAAGTTGGGTCGCCCATCCTGAGGAAGTTCTTACTCCTAATTTCAAGGGGACTGATCCCTAACTCTTTTGCGCCTATATCCATCATCCTTTCGAGCACCCAGTGGTTCTCAGGATAGCCGAACCCTCTTATAGCCGTGGTCGGAACCTTGTTTGTATATGCTGTTATGCTTTCGCAGTAAGCGTTTGGCATGTCATAGACCCCAGTGCAGGCGTATCCAGCGGTCCTAGCGACGTTGACGGCGTAATCGGCAAACGCACCTCCATCGAATAAGAATCTGACCGAGTAGGCAACGATCCTGCCATCCTTACTGAATCCCATTTTGGCCTTAGCTCTATATCCTGCGACAATAGGCATGCTCTTCATCTGCTCGGCTCTCGTCATGACCAGCTTGACCGGTTTGTAACCCGCTTTCTTCGAAAGCATAGCAACGAGGGGTTCATTCAATATACCAGCCTTACCTCCGAATCCACCCCCAACATATGGAATCCTTATCTTAATCTTACCAACTGGTATCCCTAAGCTCATAGCAGTAAGGTATCTGGGGGCGTATGGGGACTGACTACTTGTCCATATCTCTATGTCACCGGTCACTTTATAATGGGCAATCGTACTCCAAGTTTCCATATATGCATGAGTCGTGAAAGGTATCCTGAAGTTCCTTTCGATGACTACATCGGCAGAATCTAATGCTGCTTCTCCTTTCCCCTTAGTGAGCCTGAAAAGGTTAGCTATGTTTGTTCCGGGAACTGGTTTGAACGCCGGTGATATAGTGTACTTCGCTAGATCCGGGTGCAGTATGGGTGCACCAGGTTTCACTGCCTCTTCTGGGTCGAAGACCGGCGGTAGGGGATCGTATTCCACTTCTACGAGGTCGATTGCCTTTTCAGCTGCTCTTATGTTATCGGCAACTATAGCTGCTACTGGGTGACCAACCCAGAGGGCTTTGTCTATAGCTAGAATGTCCCTATCTCCTACATATATACCAAGCCTATAAGGGAAGTCCTTTCCGGTTGCTACTGCTACTACCCCCGGAACTTGAAGGGCCTTGCTGAAATCGATGCTCTTTATCTTCGCATGTGGCTCTCTAGAAGTCACCAACTTTGCATGAAGTAGACCCGGAAAATCCATATCGAATGTATACTGGGCCGTGCCTGTCACTTTTTCATACAGGTCTGGCGGAGGAACTGGCCTTCCTATTATTTTAAATTGAGATGAACTCACTGTTTTCACCTTAATGTGTTGACGACAATTATATATAGCTAGTAACTGATTTAAATTATTTTTCTTTTTTTAGAACTAAACTTTTTAAATATCTTGTTTTACATTCAATGTTAAGTGCGTGTTCCAAAATGGCGAAGGTTACCGTTAGATTCT
>JAEMPT010000065.1 GCA_022759165.1 Thermoprotei archaeon | reverse complement strand
CCTTAGAATATTAATTATAAAAAAATTATTTGAATATTAGAAGTTTTTTGGCCCTCTCCTCAGGCAAAAGCGGCAACAGAAGGTAACCGAGCGAAATTAAGGAAAGCCATATCAATAGTCCGCCGACAGCGATGAGCAGTTCTCCTGCCCCTATACTATAAACTCTTTCATTTACCACTCCAGCCAAAACATCGAAATACACAGTCTGCGGCACAACGACGATCAAGTACAGGATTGTGAAGCCGAAAAGCAGAGATATTATAGAAGAAGCTACAATCGCTGTAGTATTCTTCCTTCTTACGGCTATTCCAGCAACGGTGGGAGAAATCAAGAAGCCAAGAACCCCGGCACACCAGAACATCGCTGAATAGCTGCCTTTTAACATTTGGCTGAACGAAGCCCAAGCCTCCGGGTCGAAGTACGCCGATAGCATGGCCCAGAAAAGAAGCAAGGCTAGAACAAGCGAGCTGGAGATGATCATTTTTCCATAATATGATGCGGCGAATTTTGTTTCCTTCTCCCTGTTCTTCATGGATAAAACGACAAATATCCCCATGCCGGATGCGCCTAACATAAATGAGGTAACGATGAATATTGGTACAAGGTAAGCTCCATGCCATGCTGGAAAGGTTTGGATGACGCCGAATACTTGTGAAAGGTTGGATATTAGCATCAGTTCCACCACCGTGCCTATGAGAGTTAACGTTATGACCCAAGCTGACTTGCCTGTCAATCCTTCCGCTGTTCTCTCCTCCTTTATTATGGCATAAAGTAGTTCGATGATCAGCACTACGAATGTCATGGAGTATAATGCTGCCATCCAAGCTATTCTAGAGCTTGGATTGAACCCTATGAATATATCAACGAACTTGGCCGGTCTAGAAAGGTCTAAGAGAATGAGGAACCAAGATGGGATCAGCGTTCCAGCTGCGAACCATAGAGCCAACTTCCTGAGGCTCTTAAGCTCCCCACTGTCTCCCTCATAGCCAAATAGGGATGGCGTTAAGGTCACTAACGCTGCTCCTGCTGCAGTCATAGCGAAGAACATGTAACCGGGAACCAATATTCCCCAGGACACTTCGCCGACTTCCTTTTTGCTTAGACCTATGGCTCCAAGGATAAGTCCCAAAATGAGGACGACGAGGACCGATATTATTGCGAAGCTCCTTCTCATTCCTTTTCACCCCCTAACGATATAGAACTTTGGCTCAGTGCCAAGAGCCTCCTTGAGCCTCGTAGTTTTCGTAGAAGCTATTTTTTTGCTGATCTCGCTGTTGGGATCGTCTAGGTCACCGAATAGCCTTGCTTCAGCGGGGCAAACAGCTACACAGAATGGCTGTTCGCCTTTTTCCACCCTAGCCTTGCAAGCTTCTCCCATGCACTTCATTGGCAGCATTTTTATGGGATCAACCCATCTCGCGTTATACGGGCAAGCGGTAACGCAAGCTTTACAACCTATACACTTTTCATAGTTTATTTCGACCAGTCCGGTACTCTTATTTATATAAGATGCTCCGGTCGGGCAAACTTCAACGCAAGGGGCCCTCTCGCATTGCTGACATGAAAGGAGCAATTGCTCGGGTCTTCCCTGATTCGTTATGACCACTCGGATATTAGTCGCTAGTGTTCCCCAGTACGGGTTGGGGATGTTCTCTGACATGTGATCTCCATAATTGTTCGTGGAGCAGGCAACCACACATGCCATGCAAGCGATGCACTTTGACTCATCGTACAAAAAGCCATACCTGACCATCTGATCTCACCTCATCATAGTTTAGTTAATCTAACGGAGCTGTTAGTGGCTCCTGCACCTATTATGGGCAGCGGCGCATCCTTTGCTAAGTAGTTAGGATTTATTCCAGCAGTTGAGAAATGCTTCATCGCGACAAGCCTGCTAGCTCTCCTTCCTCCCGTTTGGGCCCTGGTATATAGAACCCCTTCTCTTACCCTGTTGGTTATCCTTACCTCCGCCACCGCCTTGATCCCTGGAAGGTCTAGGCTCTCCACCTGTACCAAATCCCCATCTCTTATCCCTAGTCTAGCAGCATCAATGGGGTTCATCCATATCGTTCTGTCCTCCAAGAATTTCGCTGGCTCTAGAATCGTAGCAGTTACGCTCACCATTGGACTTTTGCTGTTAACCAAATAGAATTCATTCGGGTTTCGTGGGATCGTATATACGGGTGGGACATACTTCGGTAGAGGATCTAGCCCTGATGCCAGAGCAGAAAGCGGGTATATCTCAACCAAACCGCTTGGAGTGCCGAGGCTACTCTTGTAAGGCTTAGAGTAGTAGCTCTTCTTCTTAAGAATGAAGAACCCATTACTTTCGAGGTTGCTCAGGAGGTAATCCTTATCTATCCCCCACTTATTGGCCACAGCTGTTAACTTACTATCGATGACCTTGGGGGCGAATTCCTCTTCATATTTAGAGTAATCGCTATATTCGTCCTTCCAGCCCAGCGCATATGCCCTTTCGGGGAAGGCTCTCCTAGCGATTTCGAACATGGTCCAAAAGGCTTCTCTAGGATCGCTGTCCTCAGGTGGCTCTACAACCTTTCTGCTCAATTGAACCGCTGCGTGCGCAGTCCATTTCGTGGATATGAACTCCTCCCTTTCCATGAAGATTGTGTCCGGAAGTATGTAGTCGGCATAATCGGCATCATCTTGGTATAGGACGTTAATGAAGACTACCAGGTCAAGCTTCTTGTATGCCTGTATTACCTTAGATGCGTTCATATCCCTCAGGATTGGGGTTGTCCCTATGATGAAGAGGGCCCTTATAGGATATGGGTCATCCTTCAATATAGCATCTAGCACAGCATCGAACGTGCCGAGAGTCAGTTTGTATTTCAGCTGATCCACTCTCTTTTGTGTAGCATCCCCTAACATTTCCTGCGGCATAGTAGCGCCGTAAACGGTCTTCGCAACGGTCTTTCCATCGGGGGTCTGTACCAGTGTTACCATACTTGGGAACCCTGTAGCTTCCTGGAAGACGAGCCCTCCGATGGCATCTATGTTTCCTACCAAAGCGTTCAATATTAGCAAACCTTTTACAGCATCGTATTCGTTCCCGTTTTTGGATGCATACCAAGTGTCATCTGCGACCCCATGGTAAAGTGCGAACTCTCTCGCGATTCTGCGTATAGTGTCGGGGTCGACTCCAGTTATCTTAGAAGCATCGCTCGGCGAGTACTGGGAAGCCCTCTCTCTGAGCATTTGAAAAGCTGTTTTTACGTTTACTGTGCTACCGTCCTTCAACGTAACTGTTGCCTCATATGATAAGGCAGGCTGTGAAGCCTTGTTATAGGGAGCTAAAGAAGAAGTTAATGAGTCATAGACCATATATAAAGTTGGGCTTCCTCCATCTTTTAAGTCTGCTTCGGTTAAGGGTTTCCCATCTTGCTTTATCAGGAATGGGGCGTTTGTATACTTCTGGAGGAAGCGCGAATCATATAGGCCTTCCTCAATGACCACGTTTATGAGAGAAAGCACGAAAGCTGGGTCTGTCCCTGGAATTATAGGAATCCATTCTGCGTTGCCAAAGGATAGCTCCGGCATCCTCGGATCAACAACGACGATCCTAAGCTTAGAGTTTGACCTAGCCCTTTTAACTTGACCCATTATCCCGGTGCTTAGGGATCTCCCGACTAGCAACAAGTAGCTAGCATTCTCATAATCAGGATCTACAAGCGTGGGACCGGCAACCCCCAATACGTTGGCTCTCGCTATGCTCCCGGCCAAATGGCAAGTACTCACGTGTTGAACGGCATTAGGGGTTCCAAGGAGATATGTAAAAATGGATGTTTCATAGCTACACACATCATGATATGTTATAGCAATTGATTTATATCCATATTTAGAGACGATTTCTTTTAGCTTCGCTGCTATCTCATTCAGTGCTTGTTCCCAACTGACTTCTTGGAAATTTCCTTCGCCTCTTTCCCCTACTCTCTTCATTGGCTTCTTTAGTCTAAGAGGATTATCGTAGATCCAAGGTAGCGATGCAGCGCGTCCGCATAGTCCTGGCTGCGGATGACCCTCTATAGGTACTGCACCCACGGGCCTTCCATTGATTACACCGACCTTTATGCCACACCCTCCACCGCACATACCGCAATTGGTAGGTATATATTGTGGAAGCGTAACGCCTGAGGCAACGGTGGTAGTTTTGCTCTCCGTCTGTGTTTCAGCAAGGCTCTCTATCAGCTTCAGTCCTCCGGTTGGTATAGAAAGAGCTGCCGCCGTAAAAGCAACGGTTTTTATAAAATCTCTCCTCGT
>JAEMPT010000118.1 GCA_022759165.1 Thermoprotei archaeon | reverse complement strand
TTTATAACTGAAAACCTCGCCGTTCACGGCGGGGATGGCAAAGAAGGCAAGAAAGATTTTTAACTCTATACTGGGTTAGAAATCTCAGAGGATGTTCCAATGACCTATGAGCCCTAAAGCCTGTGTTGGGTGAGGTGAGACAGGCAACAATAGCCCATGCGTTAATGAGATGCATGGGATGGCGGAGATGTGAGCCCCGCGAACCAGCAAATGAGGGGGAATGGCGTAAAGCCACCTCTAAACGCTGGAAGCCTCGTCCTTCAGGACGGGGTAGCTCACATCCTCCCGTGCCTTTCATAATTCGCTATTCCTTCTTGGTTTCATATAAGATGCAGTAAATCCCTCTATGAAAAAATAGTATTTTATTCAATTAAACTGGTTTATACGCTGTATTTTAAAACACGGTATTGGTAAGGGAGAAGCTATTTAAATTTAAAAAATCGCTTTTCATGAGTTATTTCCAGAGAGCGTGGTGATTCAGGGCGATAGATGCCAAAAGAGCAGAGCCCATATAAAGAACGTCCTCATCGACGTCAAACCTTGGGCTGTGGTGCGGTGCGTCTGTTCCTTTTTGAGGATTCCCCGTCCCAAGCAATATGAAGGCTCCAGGAACCTTCTCTAGGTAGTACGAGAAATCCTCTCCTCCCATGCTCGGTTTTGGCACTACAATGGCTTCGTCTCCGAATATGGATGATGCGACTTTCCTGACTACTTCAATGGCTTTGGGATCATTAATTGTTGGCGGGGTCACATCTCTAAGTTCAACTTCCCCTTTAGCGCCGAATGCAGAAGTGATCCCCTCAACTAGATCTTTTATTCTATTCTTCACCAGCTCTCTAGTCTCCTTGCTGAGCGTTCTATATGTACCTTTCATAACGACGGTTTCCGGTATAATATTAAAAGCTGTGCCCCCTTGTATTGCCCCTATTGTTACGACAGCTGAATCGAATGGATTCAAGTTCCTACTTACGATGCTTTGTAAGGCTAAAATTATTGCTGAGGATACAACTATTGGATCTATTGTTTGGTCTGGATGAGCCCCATGGCCTCCCTTGCCTGTGACGAAAATTTTCAGATCTCCCGTTGAAGCCAGAATAGGACCTTCCCTGAGGCCTATCTTTCCAGAGCTCAAATCGCTCCACACATGTATTCCGTAGATCGCGTCTACCTTTGGATTTTCCAGAGCCCCTCCCTCTATCATCTTGAGAGCGCCGTTTCCGCCTTCTTCAGCTGGCTGGAATATCAGCCTGACAGTTGTTTTAAGTTCATTCCTGAGTGAAGCAAGAATCTTGGCTGTCCCGAGCAACATTGCTGTGTGCGCGTCATGTCCGCAAGCATGCATCTTTCCAGGAATTTTAGATCTGTATTCCCTGCCTTCCACTTCATCCAATGGTAGAGCATCCATATCGGCCCTAAAGGCCACAGCTCTATCACCATCGGCTTTTAACGTTGCTATCACTCCCGTTTTTCCTACCCCTGTTATTACATCATATCCCCACTCCCTTAACCTCTGAGAAACTATGGAAGAAGTTCTCTGTTCTTCGTATCCAAGCTCAGGATACATATGAAAATCCCTTCTCCACGAGATTATCTCGTTGCTCAATTCCTTTGCTAGCAATAAAGCTCTCTTATCCATGTTTTCCACCGCTCCAGTTTCTTTCCAGTTTCTTTTCTTTTTAATTATTAATGGTTTTTTCATTCACAGATGGAGAGCGCTAACAGAGTCCTGGTATATTTCTTTTGCTTACTTTACGCTTGGCTGACCTCCTCTCCGGATGAAACGCGAGAATTTTGTTATAAACTAATCAGCATCAGTTGTTGCAGTTAGCTATCAGCTCGTCTAAAGTTGTTGGCGCCTTAATCTGACCTCTTCCCCACCTTGAATGGCATGGCTTTCAGTTGTAATGCCGATCAGGTTTTTTGCTAATAAAGGTGAGATTAGCTCATTGCAGGTTTACTGGCAGAGTACAAGTGCCCAGATAGCTGGCAAACTTCCTCAGCTAGTGCGTTGATGAGGTCTATTGCGTATAGCAACATTTGTTAGATCTACAAACAAAATAAGCTTCTAGGAGAATTTTCCAGCTATTATTAAAGCTATTATAGCATAATTGATTTTCACTCAAGCGCTTCCTAGAATAGATGTTTTCAACCTAGAAAGCCATAGCTCTTGTAAAATTGTTTATTGCAGCATCAATAGCAAATCCTTCAAGCTCAGCCAACAAATGAAAAATTCAATTAATTTTGTTCCGAAGAAGCCGTGGGAGATGCCGTTGAACAGTAAGTTAGACAGATAATACACAGTCCAATTGCCATAATGAGAATGATAATTTTTGTTGCCATTATAGAATTGTGTTGTTTTAGTAGCAGTTTTTTGTCATGAATAATAGCAAAATGGATAAAAGCCGACATGGCTATATGCTCTTTAAGACTTCAAGCGCCTTGTCTACGTGTTCTTCTGCCTTCTTAAGCCCTTTTATTACAGCTCTCACTATACCGTTCTCATCAATGATTAAGGTCACCCTTGAGGCACTTTTTCCGGAGTCGCTCAGTACCCCATATGCACGAATAATGTTTAATTCAGGGTCGGCTACAAGCGGAAAGTTTACATTGTACTTCTGGAAGAATTTTTCCTGTGTAGGAAGCTTGTCGGCACTTATCCCTATTACTTCTGCATTTAGCTCTCTGAATTTTTCATACATCTCGGCAAATCTCTGCGTCTCTCTTGAGCATCCCGGCGTAAAAGCCTTGGGATAGAAATATAAAACAACTCTTTTACCCTTAAAACTGCTCAGCCTTATTTTACCCTTAGTGCTTTGCCCCTCAAAGTCTGGAGCAGGAATACCTATTTCTACTGACATGTCTGACCCCTCTTCCTCCTGAAAGGCGAGGCTTTCAGCTGTAGTTGTGCATCGAACCCCTTGCTATTAAGCACCTCGAGCGTCCCAGTAAAGCCGAGTTTGTGCTTTACCTGCTCGAGGATAAGCTTTCTCACATCACCAAGGAGGTGCGGCGGCCGGGATTTGAACCCGGGATTGCCGGCGTGGCAGGCCGGCGTCCTAATCCAGGCTAGACGACCGCCGCAATGCTCTGATACTTCATGTTCTTAGAAAATTAAAATATTTTTCTACATGTGAACTACCCTGCCCTTGCGAACGGGGCATCCTCACCGCGAGATGAGGATTTCCTGGTTTCCTGTCCGCAGACTCTAAAAGCAGGAGCGTCGATATATATACCATAACTGGCTGTTCGCCATCTGAAGAGCTTCGGAGTAGACTAATTCCTTTTCCTTCAACTTTCAACTCCTTCAATAATTTTTGTTAACTAAAAAAGCATTTCTATATGGGCTATCTGTCCTTTCTAACTGAAGGAGATTTTACCCCTTAACTCCCAATAAAGTTAATGACGCCTCTATTCTAAAGACCTGGAAACCAGAGAGGCTGAATTTTTTGTCTTATCCATGAAATATTTGTTATCTATGCTAAATGATATCGAAATATATTAGCTTCATTGACAAAAATTACAACTGAAGGCCTCACCCTTCAAGGCGGGGGAGAGGCCAGAATTTTAACGAAGACTCTTTCAGGGAATTTAAATTTAGAAAGAGGGACATGAAATGCCAGAACAATTTTGTTTGTACCCTATAGGCTATATAAGGCACGCAGTTGAATATGAGAAAATTAGAAATACCTTAGGTGGTGTAGAAGGGTACATCGAGATACTACCTGAGTTCGCGGAAGGGATATCAAATATAGAGGGATTCTCCCACTTAATCGTTTTAACATATTTGCACAAGGTCGATGAAGAGCAGAGAAAAGTTCTCAAGGTTAGGCATAGAAAGCTTGAGAGATTGGGAATAAAAATCGACGATGTACCAGAGGTCGGAGTATTCGCTACAGATAGTCCACATAGACCGAACCCTATTGGCTTATCAATAGTGAGATTGAAAAAGGTAGAAGGCAGAATTCTATTTGTAGAGGGTATAGACGTAAGCGATGAGACCCCAGTCCTTGATATAAAGCCTTACGATTATGGGAGAAGAATAGAAAACATAAAGGTTCCCTGGTGGTCAGAGCTGCTCGAAAAAAGACTCAGAGAAAAATTTGGTGACAGAGCTAACCTTGAGGGAGTCTCGCCTTGAAGTTTTGACCCACCCCCACCCTGAAAGGCGAGGCTTTACGCTGTAATCTTGAATCAGTGCGAAGTGCGTCTAAATATTTGTTACTAAAAAGGGTCAGGCAATAAGAACTCAGCCTCAGTTTTTAATCATATCTAAAATCATAGATATGTTTT
>JAEMPT010000003.1 GCA_022759165.1 Thermoprotei archaeon | reverse complement strand
AATTTGGATAGGGGTAATGGGCTGGAGACCAGGCCCGGGATTGAACCCTCGGAAAGAGGGAATGTAATCCCAGACCTCCCCGAACTAGCAGGAACCCCCTGCTCTTTAGGGCTGGGAGGAGGTCAGTTAAATATCTCCGAGATTATTCCGCCTTAATTAAGGAGTATTATCTATAAGAGGAGAAATAAGAATGATCGCTTTAATATTGGCCGGAGGATTAGGAAAGAGGCTTAGGCCATATACAGATAAGATTCCAAAGCCTATGATAAATGTAGGAGGAAAACCAATTTTGGAATGGCAAGTCGAATGGTTAAAAAAGTACGATTTTAGAGATTTCATATTTCTGATAGGGCACTTAGGCGAGGAGATTGAGCGATATTTTGGGAATGGAAGTAAATGGGGAGTTCACATACTATACTCCAAGGAGGAAGAACCACTTGGGACAGCCGGTGCGGTGAAAAAAGCAGAAGAATTAATATCTGAAGAAGAATTTCTGCTTATAAATGGCGATATCATAACTAACTTGAATCCTCTTATTCTCAGTAAAAAGCTTACACAGGGCATTGAAGGCGTCCTAGCTCTAGTTCCACTAAAGAGCCCTTACGGGATTGTGGACTTAAGCGAGGATGGTTTTATATTGAAATTCAGAGAAAAGCCTTTGATTAATGATTACTGGATTAATGCTGGCGTCCTCCTCTTTAAAACCGATGTATTAAAGTATTTTCCAACGAGAGGTAACTACGAAACAGATGTTCTTCCGATATTGGCTGAAGAAAGAAAACTGAAAGGTTATGGTTATACTGGCGTATATTGGAAAAGTATAGATAGTCATAAGGACTTGGAGGAAGCAAATGAAGCTCTGAAGAGCGGTGAATTAGCTTTTCGTTAGCTTTTCAAAGGATAAGCATTAATAATTTATTTTGTGGTTGAACCGTTTTCGCAATTGTATGCTTCGCCTCATAACCACCGGTTATTCCTGTTAGGTTTTTTGATACTTGAATTGACTTAGGTTGAGGTTACCATTTGCATGTGGTAAATCAGCTACGCTTGTATCAATTCCTTATTCTAAACTTCTCTTCGCCCTAAAGGGCGGATGTTTCCCCTTATCTATTTGAGTTTACATCTATCATCTGAGGCTGTCGAGGCAGACAGAGAACTCCTACACACAACACTGTTCATATAGTTTCCAACCTCGCATTCAAGCGATTAGGAGCAATCACAGTTTTAATCGTTATTATTCGTTTTAACTTGAGGTGAGATCTTGAATATAGATGGACATATATTACACTTCAGTGGATCGATGTCCCTCGTAGCGAGATAATGTATACCGCAAGCAAACTTCTTGGATAGGACGTACATCGTTAGTTCCGCTATCCTTATGTAGACCTCAGAACCGCACATCTCTCCATTAGTTATCTTGTCCGAAAGCTCTTTGAGGGCTTCATCTATTTCTCTAATAGCAGTTAGATCGTGTAGTCCCCTTTCACCTTTTGCATATCTGGTTATTAATGCAGGTGATACGCCTGTACACTTCGCGATATAAGTTCTATTTACGTTTTTAGATAGGAGTTTAAGTATGAGGGCTCTTTTCAGCGAGGGCTCTATGTGTTTGGCAGCGAATTCAAAAACGCTTTTCAAGGCTACAGCACCACAATCTTCTTCTTTATCTCGTCTGGGTTATTCACTACCTCTGTTAAATCCTCAACAATTTCTAGCACTCCTAGCAGCTCGCCTTCGCGATTTTTCGCCGGGGCAATCATTACTCTTATGATTCTGTCGCCCATTCTGGTCCAGAACTCGCGGTACTTGAATTGCCCTTTCTTCAATGCTTCCACGTTTACTTTTACGTAGTTCTCCAGCCTCGGCGGGTGGCAGTAGTAAAGAAGTCTACCAAGAATAGTTTTGCTTCTAGGGAATCCGCCCGCTATCTCGCTTTCTGAGAAGAATCTAACTCTGTCGTTCATATCGGCATATGTTATCTCTATTGGCATTGCCCTGAAAACGCCATCTATTTCCCTCGGTGTCAAAAAACCTGTAGGTAGCTCGAGGTCGCCATCGCGTTTTACTTTATAGGTATCTGCTTGAATGTCTTTTTGCTTTACAAGCGATTTAAATTCTTCAGGCAGTTTCTCCATTTGCTCAGGTTCAACAACTGCTTGGACTTCATACGGATATAATGGTCTCTTTTCTGGAACCCATAGTTTGTCTCCAACTTCCACTATGTAGCCTAGTTCTTCACTTAGCTCTGCAATAGCTGCCCATTCTCCTTCAGTGAACAATGCATGTATGGCAGGATAAAGAATTTTGTTTTCCCTGAAAACAAGCTCTTGTATTTCCTTTGATAAAACTGTCAGCTTCTGTGCTAGTTTACCAACGATGTCCAAGGTTGGATCCTTAACCGCTTTTTCCAAGTTATTCTCTATCTCTCTTATTTTTACGATGACTTGATCTTCGCGACCCCATAAAACCCTTGGCACTGCTACAATACCGCGTCTTTCAAGATACGGGTAAACTAACATCTGTAACTTCCTATAATGAATTCTTATTTTTTTGAATTCTCTGAGGTATGTTTGGAGTGCATTCAAATATTCAACGGAGTCTCGAGGAGACTTCAAGATAGTTAATGCTTGGGCGTAAATCCCCAAAGCCTCTGCTTGTTTGAGAATCCACTCGTTTTCTCTTGTTAGTAAATCGATCGGATGACCTTTGGGCACGTTTTTTAGCTCCCTTGTAGCTAGGAAATCTCTAAATAGTGCAACATGTAAGTCGCATAGGTTCAGGATATCACTTACAGGAATTCCTTCTTTAACTAATTCCTGTTCTATAAATGCTATCTCGAACGGAGATACTCTAGTTAATACCTCTCCGAACTCCTTCTTCAGTTCTGCTGGGTCTACACCCTTATGAATTGCTTTCAATAACTCCTTCACTATTTCTTTATCTTTATGATTTATAGTTGACACGAGTCATCACATCATAAAAAATATTTCTAAAACATATTAAATATTTTACGTGTGTCAACAACCTAAAGTCTCGACAAAAACTACGTTTCTGAAGATTTTATTTAATTATAGGCACTTCATTTGAAAATCACTTTCATAGAATATTGCTGTCCTTTAAGGGCATTTCTTTAGCTATTTCGTATGGTGCTTGTTTTGACAATTAACTAATTAACTTCGGTCTAAGGAACAAGGAGAAGCAGTTATTCTGTTAAGTGCTTTCAAGTCACGGTTGTGGAGCTTACAGCTAGACGCCCAGAGACAACCATATTAATTGGCCAAGATTATTTCCTGGTAAATTAAAATTCTCGCACACATAGATATTGTATTGAACAGATGCTGCGCATTCTTTTGACTTTTAGGCCTAAGGAATTCAACTATATCCAAGCATTTCCTTAGTAATAGGTAGAAATTTAACCATAGCAGAAAAAATTCACTGAAGGCGTGACGTTTGCCTCGTTTCTGCCCTTGTCCTTTGAAATATTAGAAATTTTTATTAAAGAAAGTCCATTGAATACGAAATTTCCATCAAATAGATGTTTGAGACCTTAGAGGAGAAGTTTATAAATCAAGTTTTTAAAAAATAACAGAACAAGAGCCGGGGTGCCCGAGCGGACTAAGGGGCTGGCCTGGAGAGCCAGTTCTCCATCTGGGGAGCGCGGGTTCAAATCCCGCCCCCGGCGCTGTTAAATTTTGCCCAATTACATCCTAAACCGTCCAAAAAAATCTCAGTATTAAATCTCTTTGAAAGATTAAAAAATCGCAGCTGTAAGCGGTATCTAAAAATCCTCTCTTTTTCAATAAGATAGCAGCTAAAAATTTGTCTGAATGTTTTTTTGAAAAAGAAAACCCTCTAACCTTTTCTAATAAATAAAATTATAAAATAAAAATTAATAAATCAGAAGCATAGAAAAATTTCAAATATTTTATTTAGACTTCTTTTTGGCTTTTTTCTTTTCTTTTGCTTTATGAAGTTTAGCTTGCCTTTTTTCGTCTTCTTCCTTTTTCTTATTCTTTTGATGCTCGTATATCTTCTCAAGTTCTTTGGGAGGAAGTTCTCCTTTACTAGCTTCATCTATTTTTTCTACGATATCGACCATAATTTTCATATCTTCAGGAGTGATCCCCAGCTCTACCGATTCAGTTTCTCCCTCTTCTTCAATATTCGAATCCTCAGTGACTTCTTCAACTTCTTCTTCTGGCACTTCTTCGCTCAAATTAATCTCACTTCTTTATCATGCGTATTTTGGTTATTTTTTATTTAATTTAAATAGGAATAAAAGCTTATCTCATAATCGAACTCCCATTACATCTGAAAGCCTCGCCTTTTAAGGCAAAGATGGAGCAAAAGCTTATAAAGCGTTTTTCTTTATTAGTTAGTTGGTGGCTAGTTTGGTAAAGCTTAGATGCCCCAAGTGC
>JAEMPT010000010.1 GCA_022759165.1 Thermoprotei archaeon | reverse complement strand
CGAACACTCTTTTGATAATGGGCGGGGGAGTAGCAGGAGCTTTGAAGAAGAAAGGGGGTAAGGAGATAGAGGAGGAGGCGAGGAAAAGCTATCCTCTTCCGATCGGAAAAGCGATCGTGACGAGGGCGGGGATGCTGAAGGCTAAGATGATAATACACGCTCCTACCGTAGAGCTCCCGGGATCCAGGAGCAGCTTCGAAAGCGTTAAATCGGCCGTTAAGGCTTCGCTTAAGGTCGCTAAAGAAAATGGCTTGAAGAGAATAGCCTTTCCGCTCATGGGGGCTGGAGTAGGAGGATTATCTCCAGAGGATTCCGCGGAAGCTATGATCGAGGCGATAGCAGAGGAAAAAGCGAACGAAGACATGGAGATATATATCTATGCTTTCGACGATGATGACTATCGAAAGGTCAAAAGAAAGATCGAGGAGCTCTGCGGATGATTTTTCAAGGATCGATGAAGAGATTCAAAAGATCCATTTGTCAAAACTAACGAGATCAATTGAATAGATTTATTTATAGATCGATGGGAATCTTTATATCAATTAACTCTGATCTTGTAAATTAAAGGTGAAATTTGATGTCAAGAACAAGAGGGATTTCCACAACAGCCATAATAGGTATAGTGGTGGTAATACTCATAATCGCCATAGCTGGGGCTTACCTCGCAACAAGAGGAGGAGCTCCTGCGACTACGACGACCTCTCCTTCTACTACAACTACAACTACTTCGCCCACGACTACGACGGCACCTGGGCTCTCAGGTTCCTTGACCGTTCTCGTTCCATCGGGAGACCCAACCCTATTGCCGTTCATCCAGATGGTAGCGAACGACTTCATGGCAAAGAATCCAAAGGTCTCTATTCAGGTGCAACCCGTCCCATACGCCCAGCTCGTCACAACCGCGCTCACATCCCTGAGGAACCAGAACCCATCTCCAGATCTTATAATCTATTACCCATCGCAGGCATCAACTTTAGGTCCTTACCTCCTAGATGTTAGACCATACTTCACTAAGGGAGTATTCAATTTGAGCGATATACCTCCATCGACTCTGCTACCGACTTATCTCCTCGACAGCCAGGGAGGCATAGTTAAGGTAGCAGGCGTGCCGTTCCAGCAGGTCTTCGGATACGTTCTAGTATATCAGAAGAGCATATTCCAGAACCAGACGCTGAAGAGCGAGTTCGAGAGCAAGTACGGCTTCCCCTTCGACCCAACTAAGTTCGACACCTGGGATAAGCTAATAACCGCGGCTCAGTTCCTCCAGTCCAAGGGAGTAACCAAATACGCTCTCCTCTTCCCTGACGGGTTGACGCAGTCGATATTCAACGGATATGTTGCCATATTCTTCACCTATGCCCTCAACGACACATGCACGGGCGTTCCTTCGGCTTCAGCGCAGGGGCTTCCAGTGCAGGGATATTGGGCCTTCTTCAAGCAAGTAAACGGGACGATAGTCCCAACGATAAACTGCACCTCGGGAATACAGGCTCTTGAGACCCACAAGGCATTGATACAGTTCGAGCCGCCCATAGATCAGCAGGCGATGGAGTACGATCAGCTTAGGGATCTTTTCCTAACCGGAGACTACGCTATGGGAGCAGCATGGACGAGCTTCCTCCCCATATATAACAACGCCTCCATGTCCAAGGTAGCGGGCAACGTTGGGATTGCACCGCTGCCTAGCGTTGCCACCGGGCAGGCTCCTACGTTCATAGGCATAAACCCGAGCTCGAAGGACCCGGACCTAGCTGCGAAGTTCATAGCCTTCATGATGACCCCCGATGAGTACAAGAAGGGAGCTGAGCTCTACGGCTTCCTACCGGCCACATATTCTGGTATGGCTGTGGCAGCGGATGTGAATAACACGGCATGGGTAGCTAACTTCATACCGCTCCTGAAGCAGATGAGCATCCCCGATCTAAAGAGGATGGCCCTAGTAAACTACATAACGAACTTCTTCACTGATCTTAGGCCTGTATTCATCAACACCGCCGCCGACTACTTCCGCGGAAAGATCAGCGCTCAGGACGCTATGAACTACATAGCGGCCCAGTGGGTAAAGCTGATGAAGGTATCCTCGTAAGGGGTGCACCCCGTGAGGAAGATAAACAAATACATTTTTTTACTCTCCATACCTGCAGTAGCTTATCTGTTCGCATTCACGATTTACCCGATCATAAGCAACTTCATACTTAGCCTCTACACACAGGATGTCCTCGGGAAACTTCACTATTCCGGTCTATCTAACTACCTCTGGTTCCAGAAGGATCCATATCTCCTGAGGATAACTTCCAACACCTTGCTCTACATGATAACTACTCCCGTTTTCGATATTATCTTGGCTATACCACTAGCCGTTTCTCTGAAGAGGATCGGGAGCAAGTGGCTCTTCCTCATAATGCTCCCCGCCTTCATTCCCCCCGTCACGGCAGCGAGCATGTGGTATCTGATGATAAACCCTTTCTTCGGATTAGCTTATTATATAACGAAGCACAACCTCGCCTCCTCCATATGGACCGTTGTCCTCGTGAACGTTTGGAGGAGCCTCCCGATGGCTACCCTCATAATATATTCGGGGATGGCATCGATACCGAAGGAGATAGAGGCGGCAGCGAGCGTCGATGGAATTAGGGGGGCGAAAAAGCTACTGATGATCGATCTCCCCCTCATAGTACCCCAAATACTTGCTGCCTTCGTCCTCATGACCATAACTGGTCTCTTCACATTCGATCCAATATACATAGGGACCTCGCAGGCTGGTCCCAGGATCCTAGATAACCTAGCATATTACGCTTTCGATCAGTTCTATTCAGGCGTCCCAGGTTATGCTGCTGCGATAATAGTGCTGATGAGCGTTCTTTCCACGGCCCTATCCGTAGTGTACATAAGGTCTTTGGGAACTAGGAAGTCCCTCAAGCTCCCCGCTCCATCCTTCATACCTTCCTCCGATCTGCCGCTTTGGGTGCACAAAGTCATAATGGCCATTTACCTAGTCTTTTTCATAGTTCCAATGTACTGGGTCATTGCTGTCTCTCTCAAGACGCCCATCGAGCTCATAAGCATACCCCCCACGCTTATACCCAAGTCGATCTCAAGCGCTAATTACGAGTTTATGCTGAGCAGCGGGCTTCCATATCTTGTAACCTCTCTGGGAGTAGCTACGATAAACACTGTAACGACGCTAGTCCTCTCTGCCCCCATAGCATATACTATGGCCCTTCATAGGACGGGGTGAAGGAAGCTCCTCGTGTATATCCTTTACTTGAATGCGACCCCAACTCTCATATATATAATACCCCTTTTCGCCATCCTAAAGTACATGGGCTTGATAAATACTTGGGGAGCGCTTATACTAACATATCCTATAATGACGGTGCCGATCACCGTATGGATACTTTACAATTATTACATGAAGTTTCCAAAGCAGCTTGAGGAGGCATCCCAGATGGATGGCATGAACCCACTGAGAACATTCATTCGAACGGTTATCCCATTGAGCAGGAGCGGGATAAGCGTCGCAGCCATATATGCATTCTTATATTCTTGGGGAGCCCTCGTATTCCCTTTGGCTTTCACATATTCTCCATATGATCTTTCCCACCCGCTTTCGTTCTCTGGCGCACAGACTTTCTCCATATTCATAGGCCTTCTCATGAGCCCAGTCTCAATGAGCTACGGAGGAGTAGCAGCTGCCGGAGTCATAAGCTCCATACCTCCTCTGATTCTGCTTTATTTCGGCAGGAACAACCTGCAGAAGATCTGGGGTTCTGGAGGTGTCTGATTTTGCCACTAACGCTAAAGGGCATAAGGAAGAAGTTCGGTAAGTTCGAGCTCTCGATCGAAGAATACACATTCTTGGACAAGAGCTACAACGTAGTTTTAGGGCCAAGCGGATCCGGGAAGACGACGACTCTAAGGATAATCTCGGGCCTAGAGTACCCTGACTCGGGAAGGATAATCCTCGATGATGAGGACATAACCGATCTGCCTCCCTACAAAAGAAACATAGGGCTGGTTTTCCAGAATTACGCGCTTTATCCCCATCTAACAGCATATGACAACATAGCTGTGCCGCTTAAGATAAAGAAGATGAGCAGGGAGGAGATAGACAAGAGGATCAGGCGAGTTGCCCAGATACTGGGGATTTCATCAGAGCTGGAAAAATATCCATCGCAGCTCTCTGGAGGGCAGCAGCAGAGAGTAGCGATAGCGAGGGCATTGGTCAAGGAGCCAAAGATCCTTCTATTGGACGAGCCTTTGAGCAACCTAGACGCTAAGATAAGGATAGAGGTGAGGGGTTTCCTGAAGGATCTTCAGAGGGAACTTGAGATGACTGTAATACACGTAACCCATGACCAGGAAGAGGCGATGGCGGTGGCGGACAATATAATGCTTTTGAACAATGGGAGGATAGTGCAGAGCGGGAATCCAACGGAAATATATAGGAAGC
>JAEMPT010000013.1 GCA_022759165.1 Thermoprotei archaeon | reverse complement strand
TAAGTCTAGTCATACCCATTATCGTTTTCAAGGTCGTCGTTTTGCCTGGACCGTTGGGGCCTACGAGGGCTGTTATCTCATTTCGCGGGACTTCTAGACTAATAGAATGGAGAATTATGAACTCGCCATATCCTGCCGTTACATTTGAAAGGGTAAGCTCCTCGCTCAATCTCCCACCCTCATATAGGCTTTATTCCAAGGTAAGCCTGAATTACCTGGGGATCATTTGAAACCTCCTCAGGTTTCCCCTGGGCAATCACCCTCCCCTCATGCATCACGATAACCCTCTTGCTTATGCTCATAACGAGCCTCATTATATGCTCAACCACTACCAAAGTAACCTTTCTTTCAGAATTTATCTTCTGGAGGGTATCTATCATAGCACTAAGCTCACTCGGTCTAAGCCCGGCACCTACCTCATCTATAAGCAGGAGCTTTGGCTCCGTAGCTAGCGCCCTAGCTAAGTCCACTAGCTTGTGCTGCATCAGAGTTATTTCCTCCCCCCTCTTTTCCAAAATATCCTTTGGTAGACCCAAGAAAGAAGCTATCTCCTTCGCCTTTTCCTTCGCCTTTTCCACATCACTGTACCTGAGCAGCGATCCCGTCGCGATCGCGTCCAAAACGCTCATTTTTTTAAACGGTCTAACGATCTGCCAAGTCCTGCCAATTCCAAGCTTGATTATCTCATGTGAAGGTAAACCAGTTATCTCTTTTTGTCTGAAGAAAATCTTACCCCCGTCTGGCTTATAGGTACCTGTTATGCAGTTGAAGAGCGTCGTCTTTCCCGCACCGTTTGGGCCTATTAGTCCTAGGATCTCCCCCTCCATTACCTTTATGCTTACACTGTCTATCGCTTTTATGCCACCAAAATGCTTAACTAAGTCTCTTGTCTCCAGGAGAGCTTCGCTCATTTTCTCACCTCTTCTTCTTCATCGCTTTATTTATCCTATTTATTATACCAGCTATCCCCTCAGGTTGAAATATACCCACAATGACGAGTACTATGCCATACAGGAGCAGATCTAAGCCGGGAACCGTTGAACCGAAACTGCTTCTGAAGTATTCCCCAAGTGACCTGAGAACCATCGCTGATACTATTCCCCCTTCTATACTTCCCAATCCACCGATGATCCCCATAATAGCTATACTTAGAGAGCTGCTGCTATCGAACATTCTGTAAGAGAAGCTGGCAGCCAAAACGATGTAGATATAGCCCATTACTCCTAGGAAGAACGAATAGATCATCAGAGCGTATAGTTTATACCTTCTGGTGTCTATTCCTATCATCTCAGCAGCGAGCTCGTCCTCTCTTATAGATTTTAGATAATAACCAATTTTTGATCTCTCTATAGCTAAATTTGCCAAAACCGTTAAAATGAGAATTACCGAAGCGATGGCGTACATAATTTCGTAGCTGTTGAATTTTAAATATATGATCCCGGTCTTGGGTGGTAAATAGTAGTCTGTAGGGCCCATCAATACTCTGGAGAGGTTATTAAAAATCACCACCAGGGCTGCAGTGAGGAGCGCATACCAGACCTCCTTAATTCCGAACCTGAATGTAGGAATTCCTATTATAACCGCTATTAAAAGCGAGGCTGCGCCTCCTGCGAAGATCCCCAATAGTGGGGGAATCCCTGCCTTTATCCATAGCTCAGATGTTATTATCCCTCCGACTCCCACATATGCGAATGCACCTAGATCCAACTGCCCCGCATAACCTCCTATTATATTCCAAGCGACCACCATGGAAGAGAAAAGGACGACGGTTGCGGCTAGCAACTCATAATAAGCGTTGCCCATTAGAACCAGTGGTATAACTGCCAATAGAATAGCGATTACGAGGAGCTCGAGTGCTATTTTTTTAGATCCCGTGCCAAATGCGACCATGCGGCTTACCTCCTCCCAAAGAGCCCCCTAGGTCTGAACCAGAGCACAAGGAAAAATATGATATAGACTACTGCCATCCTCGCCGATGGGGTTAAGAAAAGGCTACCAAGAGACTCGGCTACGCCGACTATTAAACCCGAATAAACAACTCCAGTTATACCGCCGAGCCCGCCCATCGCAACGATTACCCATGATATGAGGCTGAAGGAAGTACCCAAATATGGCTGGACTTGGCCAAACGTCATCCAGAGAGATGAAGATAGAGCTATTAAGGCTACTCCGAGCCCGAAAGTTACAGCGTAGAGCATCCTAGTATTTATCCCCATGAGCTGCGCAACCTCTCTATTATCAGTAGTCGATCTCATGGCCAGGCCTATGTAAGTCTTATTTAAGAAGACGTTGAGGGCATACATTGTTACGATGCTTATTACAGCTATGAACAGCTTAGACGCATATATGGTAAGAGGTCCTAAAGAATAGCTAAAGTTGAAAATAGAATAGGGGACAGCCTTAGGCTGGGCCTTGAACATAGCGAGGGCTATATTTTGCAGGATTAGGCCCAGCCCGACAGTGACAGCAATTTGTATTAACGGCTCCTTGCCTAGGACCGGTTGAATCATCCCAAAAAATATCCCGATCCCAATTATGAAGAAAAGTGGAATGAGAAGAAGGGCTGTGACCGTCGGATCGACGGATAGGTCTACCGAAGTTAGCCATACGAAGTATGCGGCTATCATAAGCAGGTCTCCGTGAGCGAAATTTATGATATCCATTACGCCGAATATGAGCGCTAGACCCATGGCAACGAGCGAGTAAAAAAGGCCTAGAAATATGCCGTCCACTGAATTTTGTAACAACAATTCGGGAGAGATCATCGCCAAAGCCCCCGGAAGATCATTTAAAAAAATTATTTAGTTTGGGTCCAACCAGGCCGTGGGAATATGGGAGAAAATCCCGGCTGGGCTTCAGGCCATACCACCACCGGAGTCAAAGTACCGTTTACGTTCTGCACTTGGAGTATAGCTGTGAGTGGGTAAAGGTTATCGCCGCTAGCATCGAACTTAATGTGGCCCGAAGGATAGAGCTGAGCCGCTATGCTATTGTTATCGTTGAGATCAAGGCTCTGAAATGCAGCCTTCAGATGATCCGGACTCAAGGGGTCATTAGGGAACATCTTTCCCGCTTTCTCCAATGCCTCATAAACGGTCATCAGCGAATAGAATATTATTCCTGCACCTTCTGTTGGCATCTTTCCGTACCTCTGCTCAAAAGCTGAGACGACTTTTTGATTCCATTGCGTTGGGCGCGCTGGGTTGTAGCTGTAAGTATTAGTATAATAAAGGACGGCATCTCCGGCAGCTTTTATGGAATCCGGATCCGTATAACCGCAAGCTCCAGCCCCTGCTATGAAAGCGAACTTCAGGCTAGACGCCTGTATCGCCTTTGCTATTAGAACTCCGTCGTTGAAATATGGAACAGATATTAAAACATCAGCGTTTAGTTGCTTTATCTGGTTTATTATAGGAGTAACGTCCGAAATATCATATGGATAAGTTATGTGAGAGGCTATCTCTATCCCGTTGGATACAAGCTCTAAGACTGCTCCGTTGGCTACAGATGTTCCGAAAATAGAGTCTTCGTTGAGAACTACCGCTGTCTTTATGGTGGTGTTGGTCTTCTTCGCCATGTCCAACACGAAGTCTGCAGCCGCCTTGCCGTGGGCGCTAGCTTTTGGTGCTACCCTGAATATGTACTGCCAGCCTTGTTGCGTGAGCGAATCAACGAGAGCATCGGTTACTAAGATTACCTTGTTCTGCTCCGTTACGGCTGCCATGGCTGAAGTGAATCTCGATACGTAGGCTCCGAGCATAATTGGAACGTTGTAGTTAGAAATGAGCTTTTGCGCTGCCAGCCTAGCTGTCTCAGGAGCGCCTCCCGCGTCTTCAGTCACAAGTACTAGCTTCGCCCCTCCCATCGATTTTATTCCTCCCAGTTCATTGTTTATTATATCAACTATCAATTGCGCAGCCTGCTGTGCCTCTTGGCCAAACACAGCATAGTTACCCGTTAAAGGCTCCACAAGACCTATGTAGATCTGTTTAGGATAAGCTGAAGTGTTAGTTACTGTCGTTGTTGGAGAAGTTGTATTTTGAGCAGAAGTCGTTGTCGGCGTTGTTGTGCTTGGAGCCCCGCCCCTCGAGGCGAGGTAAATTCCCGCTACTGCTACGATTATTACTACTACCACGATCGCTATAATAGCTGTAGAAGAAAGGGACCTCATTTTATGTTTCATTATATTTTTCACCTACTTAAATGATTTAATATTGATATTAAAAGTAGGTTCTTTAAATATTTTTTTGTCTACATTTACATTAAGTTATTCTTTCAGTTTCTTCTATTATATATGAAATAAAACATAATGAATACGGTTTAACGTTGAAAAAATAATATCTATATTTCTGCTTTATCTCATTAATCAGAAACGTTTAATAGATAACAACGAAAGCTTCGTGCAGAATGAGCAAGAAAGAGGATTTAAACAAGTTAGTTATAGAACTCTGACCTCCTCTCCGCCCTAAAGGACGAGGGTCCCCCCTCATCTGTTCGGTATTACATCCCTCATTTGAGGGGCAGTCGAGGTAGCTAA
>JAEMPT010000005.1 GCA_022759165.1 Thermoprotei archaeon | reverse complement strand
CCCCATCCCCTCCGTGAACGGCGAAGTTTTCAGTTATAATTTGCGCTTCCGATTTAAAAAGGCTTTTATGATTAATCTATTTTTAAAATTTTTAGAATATTCCGATATGTTTTTTCAATATTCTATATATAAGATTAGAGCAAAGGCTTTGATATTGCTATGGTTCCAATAATACACGCGTTATTCTTTTCCGGTTTAACTATGATCGCAATTTTTAATCTAGTAAGCAATTTAAAATTAAAGATTCATTACTGAGCTGAGATGAAGAAGTAAGGATAGAATCAATGACAAAGAGAAATGAAAATTATATTTAACTATAAGGAAATTAGTCCAATGATAGGAATGATAATAATGAATAATGCTGCTTTTGTTTCAGCAATATTATTTTCGGTCGCTCTTGGGATGCTTATAGGAGTTTATCTAAAGAGGAACGGCATCCCCTTTGAAAGGATTAAAAAGCCTGCCTCGTTTGCGTTTGAAGCAACGATTTTAATCCTTGTGTTTTTGATAGGGACCGAGAGCTCCGGTGAACTGGGAAGCATCGGCATTCTTTTAGGAGTTTTGTCTACATTCTTAGGAATTTTTGCTGCCCTAATGAGCGCATTAACATGGGAAATAATCACTAAAGTGAGGAGAAGGAGGAAATGAAGTTTCAACATAAGATACTGGCGACATTCGTTTTCGGGCTATTGTTCGGAAAGTTCGTAAAATTTAACACCAATGCTCAGTCATCAATAGAATTATTATTATTTTTCATGCTTTTTCTAATAGGGATAGAAGGAGGATACAGCATATCGTTAAGAGAAATAAAGGGAGGGCTAGAAAAGGGGTTTGCGACTTTAACATGTTCTATTTTAGGAAGCATAGTTGCAGGTATTGCCTTTTATCCAATTATGGGTAAAGTTTCGCTCGCTTCTGCTATAGGTTTAGGTTGGTATTCATTTTCAGGCTCTTTTTTGACATCGCAGTTGGGGGGGCAAGCAGGTTTCATTGGATTCATTACGAATCTATCGAGAGAATTGTTCGGAATGATCGCGATTCCAACTTTTTCTAAGAAATTAGATTGTGGTTCGCTGATATCTTTGGCAGGTTCTCCTTCAAGCGATACCCTTTTCCCTTTCATTTACAAAGAATGTGGAAGCTCTTACATAATACCTTCGATCGCTCAAGGTTTGATGACGGCATTCGCTGTTCCATTGCTAACTGCGGCTTTCGTTTAACTAAAACTTAATCAATTGGGAAAATCGTTCTGAAAGTTGGAAAAGATAATTAAATTATTATAATATTTCTCTTACAATTTTCGCTAATCTCTCATCTACTCTTTCGAGAAGTTTTTTCACTTCTTCCTGTAAATTGAAAATCATTTCATGAAGATCATATCCTAGCTTCGAGTATCTTCTTGCTTGTATTATCGTAGATAGCTTGTCAGATAACTCAACTACAAGAGATTCTAAACTACTCTTCTCAGCGTATTCTGTGTAAATGTCGAGAAGTTCCTTTATATTGAGCACTTTTTTCAAGGCCTCTGACTCCAGCTCATGCTTTTTTTCGCTTCCAATCGAATTTTTCACGAATGGGTTAACATCCCCAGAAATGCATTCAGGTAGGTCATGCAGTAAAGCCATAATAACTACTTTATCTGTTTTTAATTCTATCCCTTCCCTCTTCGCCCTCTCAGTTATATATAAGCTCAGTAATGCCACCTCGTAAGAATGCGAAGCTATGTTTTCAGATATAGCCGGTGAAATCCCCCTCTGCATCCATCCAGTTCTAGCTGTGTTTTTTAGGGCGTTTATACACGACAATATATCCTCCATTTCGAACCCCTTTGTCTATAGATGGAATGAGGATTTTTGTTTATTATTCCTATTCTTCAAAAGAGACATAAATGGTGTAGGATTCTAGTGGAGCGAGAAGACAGAAATAGGGAAAGCCGAAAGTTAACTAGAATCATGTCTACAGATAAAATTTTTTTCATCATTCCTTTTCTACTCGGTCTCAGTTATAGTGTTTATTCTGTTACTTTGAGAACAAAAATTGGCATGTTAGCTGGATCCAACTATCCTTATATGATTTTAATTACATCGATGGAAACTATTCCAGGGATATTCTCAGTAATAATGGGATACTATATAGACAAATTCGGCGGAGGCCTTTCAATAATTTTCGGCTTTCTCGCTTCTATATCACTTCTTGTATTTCCCCTCGCTTCTTTGAATATTTTGCCTATCTTAGTTTTTGTCTTCGTTTCTTCCTATATGCTTTATACTCCAATTATATACGGCATCATTTTAAAAAAGGCTATGGGCTCTGGAAAAAAGCTAGGCTTACTCTTGATGATGCAATCGATAGGTTGGACTTTAGGAGGTTTGTTCCCGGCAACATTCTCCCTTTTCGGAGCTATAGATTTCGGCTTCGTCTTTTCTTCTTTAATGTTATTATTTTCAACGTGGCTATTATCGATAATTGAAAAGCCAGTGAAGTCAGTCGTCTCAACCGTTAATTCTTTAGGTGACTTTGCGAGGGTCATAAGTCTCAACTGGAAAATTTCATTGGGAATAATAATGTGGTCATCTGCTTATTCTATGATGTCAGGAGTTTTTTCGTTGAAGTTATATAATTCGGTCAACAGTGAATTCGAATATGGTATATATTTTACAGTGTTAACTGGAATAGCTTCTATCATTGTTAGGCCATATGCTGGGATCATCGTCGATAAAGTAGATCCTATCAAAATAATCCTAGCTAGCATAACAGCCTATTTACTTCTTTCTCTTGCTCTTGTAATAGCTACGCCTGCTTTGATTGTCATTTTATGGATAACTCCGATTTATCCCTTTTTTGATACAGCAAGCTATTCATTGTTGAGTAAAGCAATGGGCGAAAAATTCCAATTCACGGCTGCTGGCATAATTTCGACATCGATGTCCATTGGCGGCACTATAAATTTCCTATTGTACAACTTTTTAAAGACACAAGAATTCGAATCTCTTTTGTTTATTGCTTCCGCTATATTCTTCATCTCTATAATTTGGTATCTATTCTTATTCTCTAAAGTGCTAATTTCTTTTCGTTGTAAAGAACGATGACTATCATTAAATCTAAACGGAAGGACTGATCGTTGTTTTTTATTTATTTAAAAATTTATAATAGAAAATGTAGTAATTATTTATTGCTAAGTTTATCCCACTATAATGAATGAAGTCTCGGGTGTCAATAACGATGTTTACGATAAAAACAGGTCCCGTAAGAACAAGTGGTTTTGCTTTGAAGCTAAGGAGAGCAGCAAATGCGGCTTTGAGAGAGTTGTACAAAGAAGGAAAAGTTAATGCCAATGATATCAACAGGTCGCTAACTGAAGTAAACAAAATGCTTTATGAACTGATAATTTCTGAATTTTCTCTTCCAAAGGATGCAGTAGTTAATATCACCTTATCTCTTGATATAGATGGAGGTAAAATCGTTATTAAGGACATTTTTGTGGAGGTTTTCAGCAAAGATGAGATACTAAGCAAAGCGATCACAAAGAAGGCTGTTGAAAGATTGGTTGCTGTTGCACCTACCACTTATTAATATTTTTTTCTCAATATTTCTAACTTGGAAAAATAAAAACGCGAGATGTTGGAATGCCTGAAAGTATCGTCCAAGTGCTGGATAATACGCGTATATTTCATTAAAAAGGTGTCGCCCAATAATAACATAATTGGGGAGAGCCGAGTTGAGTGCGGACATTTATGTTGATAGCGATGAAAACAACGAAACGCTCTTTTTTTATAATACAAATCTATCGATCCTTGATAATGAAACCATCGCAGAAAGCTTAGCATTTGCGATTTCTGTTGAATCGGCAGAGAATGCGCTTGAAATGGAACCAGATGGCTACGCTATACCATTATTCAACGAATGGTTACACAGGGCGGGTAGACTTCCATACTCTAAAGAACTGAACTATTTTGTCTACGATTATCTCCCTGAGTTTGACTTGAATGCAGTAGTAAGCGAGCTAGGCGAAAAAACGGTAAAGGAGTTGGCTCTGTTGCCATTTAGTAATGATGGACAAAACTATGACCAAACAATCGAAAAGAAATTGGCTGAGTTTGTTTCTAAGCTTAAGGAAAACAAAAAAGAAGGAATAAAAAAACTGGAAGACGTCGTCAAGTTGCTTGAAGAAAAAAGTGGAAATAGAGCGAAAGCTTTAGCAGCGGTTTTCGCACACATTTTGAACAAATCTATAAACAATACATACATTTCAAGCGCTAATTTTTAACCTAATATAAGGAACTCGTAGCTTTACAACAGAAAGCTTCGCCTTTTGGGTGGGATGAATGAAAAAGCTTATACGTTCTGCCACGCAGCGTACAAATAGCTAGGAATAAAGTTGAGTAGATACGCCTTTGGGCTGTGAGGGCTTGCTAACCCTAACCATAAAGATGAGGTTAGCCCCGAGCCCGCTTCGTACAAAGAGCTAATAGGCTTAATGAGGAGGTATAGAGAGCAAAGCATTGAGTCTTGGCAAAGCCCATAAACTGCTATACAGCATCCTCAAGGATAGGTACC
>JAEMPT010000077.1 GCA_022759165.1 Thermoprotei archaeon | reverse complement strand
AAATTTCAATATAAAGTCAAAAACCGTGGTGATTGCCTTTGGTCAAAATAATCGACACCACGTTGAGAGACGCCCACCAGTCTCTTATGGCAACTAGATTGAGGAGAGAAGATGCTGCTAAGCTTGCAGAGAAGCTAGATAAGGCTGGATTTTACAGTTTGGAAGTATGGGGAGGAGCGACTTTTGACGTCGACTTAAGGTATTTAAAAGAAGATCCTTGGATTAGGCTAAAGGTTATAGATGAAATTGTTACAAAATCTAAAAAACAAATGTTATTAAGAGGAGTTTCTCTTGTAGGATATGAGCCCTATCCTGAAGACGTAATAAAGGAGTTCATACATCGAGCGCATAAGAATGGAATAGATATTTTTAGGATATTCGATGCATTAAACGACTTGAACAATATCATTCTTCCCGTAAGAGAGGCGAGGAAAACCGGGGGTATTGTGCAGGGAGCAATGACGTACTCGATAAGTCCTGTGCATACAGTCGATTACTATACCAAACTGGCTGAGAAAATCGCCTCCTTAGAAGTCGACGAATTGGTCATAAAGGATATGGCAGGACTCCTTGATCCTATAACTGCACAGGAACTCGTTACTAGGATAAAAAAGGAGGTAGGTATCCCCTTAGGAGTACATACCCATGATTCAAACGGGTTATCTACAGCCACTTATTATGCTTCCGTAAAGTCTGGAGCCGATATGATAGACACAAGCGTATTTCCCCTCGCTTATGGTACAGCCCAGCCAGCAATTCAGAGCACATACTATGCTCTTCCGAGAGAGGCGAGAGGTGAAATAAACTTATCGGTAATAAATGAAGTTTCCATGATGATTAAAGAGCTGTTAACTACGAAGTACAATAAAGAGTTTGATCCTCGCCTTCAGGTACCAGATCCTCACGCGTTAATTCATCAGATACCAGGAGGCATGATGTCCAACTTGATCTACCAATTGAAGGAAATGAACCAACTTGATCTGTTGGATGAGGTTCTCGAAGAAGTGCCGAAGGTAAGGAAAGATTTGGGTTGGCCGCCTCTTGTCACGCCCATTTCGCAAATGGTCGGTGCTCAGGCCGTGCTAAACATAATAGCAGGAGAGAGATATAGCATGATGGTTAAGGAGCTCAAGGCGTACATAAAGGGGAAATACGGCAAACCCCCTGCTGAAATAGATCCATCGTTAAGAGCAAAAGTAGAGGGTGAAGAATTACCCGAAATCGAAAAGTTAGGGATGAAAGAATGCGAAGAAAAGCTAAAATCTATCCTCTCAGAGCATACCCAAGAGGATGTCCTAACATACTGCTTATTCCCTCATGAAGCAGAGGAGTTCTTCAGAAGCAAGCTGAAACTGGGATCAATTTATTAAAGATTGGTTTAAAAACGCTATCTTTTTTTGCGTATGGAAAAACTAGTAGCATAAGTAAGCTTTATAATTTGGAATCTTTAATCTTTTTATAGCCGCCGTAGCTCAGCTGGGAGAGCACCCGAGGATGCTTGGGTTCTTCCGGCATCCGGTGAGGCTGAAGACCGGGCTGTCGGGGGTTCAAGTCCCCCCGGCGGCATCTGCAGATAAAGCTAGTCTCTCTTTTTAAGGCCTGGAAAAAGAGTTGATTAGCTCTCTTTATTTGACTGTTTTTTTAATCATTAGCTATATAATCATGGTCCCCGCAATAGCATTATTAAGCTTGGGGAATCTCAAACATATCATAGTAAATCATAATGAAAAAGTCTCAAATTCAAATAGCAATCAAGGGGCAGATCTTAGACATAAAATGGAACATCTAGACATTTGAGATAGGAAGATATCCAAAGAGGGTGGCGGAGTTCACTTGAGCTTAAAAAGCATTATAGTGGCAAGATCTCCAGAAGTTGGAATATCTATGCTAATTGATGTAGTTAGCAAACTGGAAAAATCTGAACTAAAACCGATACCTCTAATATTTCCAATGCACTATGATTTACTAGCGTTTGATTGGAAAACGGGTAGTTATGATACTGAGCTTCTTCTCAAATTCATTGAGAAAAAAATTGGGTTTGAAAACATACCGATTATCTTCCTGACAAGAGGTGATTATATTAACGAACCATATTATTGTTCAAAGCATTATAAAATATGTTTGCTAAACGATGAGAAAAAGCTAGATGTTGTTCTGGCTGAGCTTTTTTCTTCTAGTAAATGAAAGGGAACCGTTATATTTTATAATATGGTGAACAACTTAGCCATTCTAATAACTCCCACTATAAATGGTGAGGGTTTTTGCAGATGCTAGGGCTTATCTTCATCTTTTTGAGCGTGCTCGCATAGATGTGGCATCACTGATTCAGTTTCTGCTATCAATCATCAAGCGATAATTATTATAGACAGCTAACTTTAGGCACACCAAACTTTAGGTATAATTATCGAAACAAAAATTATGAGATTTGGTCAGTTTCCATTTTGGCAATAAAACAAAACTCTGTTTTTTCAGCGATATCTACTTAAAAAACGAATATTCGAATCGTTTCCACAATAAAGAAAACTCGACCATCTAACACTTTATGGATTAAAGATTCAAGCTAAAAATCTTTATATAAGCTCTATTTCTATATAAACGTCTTCTGGAACCCTTACTCTCATTATTTGCCTCATTATTTTTTCGTCGCTTGCTATATCTATTAATCTCTTGTGAATTCTCATTTCCCAGTGCTCATAATGTTTTGAACCCTCACCATGTGGCAATCTTAGAACGGGGACAACGAGCCTCTTAGTTGGAAGAGGAACGGGCCCCCTAAGTTTTACTCCTCCCTTTTCCGCTATTGCCTTAATCTGCTCAGTAACTTTCTCTAAACTATCAACATTGTTGCTCCAGAGCCTAATTCTCGCAACTGCTGGCATTTTTTCCTCTCCCTAATCAATTGGTTCACTTTAAGCTTAAAGTAAAAAAGATGATTATGCCTTTATCTGAACTTGTTCGGGCACTACGTCGATCACTATACCTATTCCGATTGTCTTGCCCATATCCCTCATTGCAAACCTTCCTAGAGGTGGGAATTCGTTAAACTTCTCTATTACCATTTGCTTTATTGGTGCAAATCTGATCATTGCAGCATCGCCGGTTTTTATCATCTGTGGGTTCTTCTCAGCTTCTTTACCGGTCCTAGGGTCGAGCTTACTTATTATTTCTACTATCTTTGCCGATATACTAGCAGTATGTGCATGAATTACTGGAGTGTACCCTTTCGTTATAGCACTCGGGTGCTGATATATGAATACTCTAGCAACGAACTCCTTTGCGACAGTTGGTGGGTTAGTCAAATGTCCGGCTACATCTCCTCTCTTTATATCCGTCTTCGTTACGCCTCTCACGTTAAAGCCTATGTTGTCTCCAGGTTCCGCCTTTTCTACCTGTGTGTGGTGCATTTCTATGCTCCTCACTTCTCCGACCACCGCCGGCGGCATGAACACTATCCTGTCTCCCTTCTTAAGCACTCCTGTCTCGACTCTACCTACAGGGACCGTACCAATTCCGCTAATAGCATATACTGCCTGTATCGGTATTCTGAGAGGCTTGTCGAGTGGCTTTGGTGGAATTTGAAGTTGGTCTAGCGCCTCTACTAGTGTAGGCCCTGTATACCACGGCATGTTAGGACTTCTTTCTATCAGGTTATCGCCCATCCATCCAGATATTGGAATGAATTGCATCTTTGAAGTGTCGTACCCAAGTCCTTTCATGAACTTCGTCAATATATCTACAACCTGTTTGTATCTCTCTTGACTGTACGGCGGCTCGGTAGCATCCATCTTATTAATTGCAACTATTAACTGGTCGATTCCCATCGTTTTTGCTAGCAATAAGTGCTCTCTCGTTTGACCTTCTGGGCTCATCCCAGCCTCGAATTCACCTTTCCTTGCTGATACTACTAGGATTGCTGCATCTGCTTGGCTTGCCCCCGTTATCATGTTCTTAACGAAGTCTCTATGGCCTGGTGCATCTATTATAGTGAAGTAGTACTTTTTAGTCTCGAATTTCATGAATGAAAGGTCTATCGTGACTCCTCTTTCTCTCTCTTCTTTCAAATTGTCTAACAACCACGCAAATTTGAAAGATTCTTTTCCTCTTTTCTGGGCCTCTGCTTCAAGCTCAGCCATTTTCTTTGGATCAATGAATCCTAGCCTATAAAGTATGTGCCCTACTGTAGTGCTCTTTCCATGATCGACGTGTCCTATTACTACCAGGTTAAGGTGAGGTTTTTCGCTCATCTGACATCATCCTCATTGTTTTAATTACAACCGATTAACTGAATGTTTTAGGAGAATTATAAGCTTTTTTAAGATTTATATTTATTTTCAGATCCCATTCTTCATGAGGCAATTGCTTATTGGTACATTGATGTACTATGATTACTCTTATCTGTGAACTACCCCGTCCTGAAGGATGAGGCTCCAGCGTTTAGAGGTGACTTTACGCCTTTAGCCTCATTTGCTGGTTCGCGGGGCTCACATCTCCGCCATCCCATGCATCTCATTAACGCATGGGCTATGTTTATGTTTGCAATTAGATAATCCTTGCTGCAAA
>JAEMPT010000021.1 GCA_022759165.1 Thermoprotei archaeon | reverse complement strand
TCAAATGACAGATGTAATCCCGAACAGATGAGGGGAACCTATGCCCTTTAGGGCGGAGAGGAGGTCAGGTAAGCTCTCTTGCTTGCCTGAGCAGTTCCAGTTCCTTAGCAACATCCTCCACTTCTGCATCCCTAAATAGTTCATCCTTAAAGAAGACCTCCAATGTAACATGAGGGTTTTTGCCCAACTTTTCTAAGGTCATGAGGGACCTGGAGAACGCTTTTTCGTACCCAGAAATCCGCATGTGTTCTACAACCTGTCCGTTTATCTTCGCGACGCCGTGCATGTGAATAACCTCGATCATTTCGGCAAAAGTGTTTGTCCAATCCGAAAGTATTTCTTCAAGTATTGATAGTTGCGCTTCTCCCTCTCCCATAATCTTTGCGATGATGTGCCCATAGTCCAGGCATACCTTGCTTTCAAGATCCTTTGCCAGCGTAAGGAAGTTCTCCTTTTGGGATAAGGGTCCGTAGGGCGAATTTTCTACCGCGAATTCAACGTTTGAATCTCTGTATTCCTTGATTAATAGCTTCAGGTCGGAAGTTGCCATCTGAAGATAATCTCTATTGTTGAACCTCACCTTTTCTTTGGTCGAGAAGTGTGACACTGCATATTGGAACTCCCATTTCCTTAAGATGTCCAGTAACCTTCTCATATAGCTTATTGCTCCTCTTCTCACGTCTTCATAAGGTGAAGCGAGTGCAAAATCCCTCCAAGGTAAATGTGCACCTAACTTTAGGCCCTGACCTTTCAAAATTCCGAGAAGCTCCTCGAACTTAGGCATTTCCCAATAAGGCCATGGGTACTCTAGGCTAACTTCTGCAGTAACGAAGCCAACACTTGATGCATAGCTTACATCCTTGAGGCTAAGCCTGGACTTTGGCCACACCGCGAATGAGAACTTCATTAAATATCACCTTCTAATATTTTTTGGAGCGGGATAGCAGGGTGCTCGAGTTTACCAGCAGCGCTCTCGCTTACCCTTTTTATGGATCCTGTTAGTATACCACTAATTATTTTCATCGCCTCCTCGTAAGATGTCGCCCTATAAATTGGGAAGCCCAAAGATCTTAGGCCTGCATCAACATCGATCTTAAGCGGGAACAGCGTCACTGATGGAACTCCAAGGAGGGCTGCTTCTCTTGACATAGTTCCTCCACCGCTTACAGTTGCTATGCTATAATATTCCAAGTCTAGCCCAAGAACCGGTTCAGATATTATTTCCACATTGAGATCATTGTATCTCAATGCATCATCGTCATACCTAGGAATAAGTGCTACTTTCGAATTCTCAGAAAGCTTTTTAACGATCCTTTTGAAGCCTTCCGTTCCCCAACCATAATATGAAGCAAATATCTCAGGTGGACGAACGAGAAAGTATTTGTATGGCTCTAGGCCGTACTTCCTTACTTTTTCCTCGTTGGGGATGAATCCTTCCACCCAGGCGAGCTCCTCTACTCCTTTATACCTGAATATTCTGGTCCAGCCCCCCTTCGTGATGAACCTTTCAAATTTTATCTTATCGATGAAAGACGAAAATATGAAGTAGTCCGAGAGTGGGATCGTGAGAGCGTGAACATGAAAAGCGTGGGGAGTATCACTGTAGATTACAGTCTTTATCCCTAGTCCGAAAGCAACCCTCACGGCAGAAGGGCTAGGGTATGAAACCAGATAATCTGGAGAGAAGGAGTCCACCAACTCAGCAAGCTCAATGATTCTTTCAGCCTCAGCCGTTAGCTTCTCCTTTTTATTCTTACCATAGGTCCCTACGAACTTAGCTTTTTCTCCTAGAATAGAGTTCAGTCTTCTCATTTCTCCAGTATCTCGTGCAGTGACCAATGTTTTCGCGCCGAGCGTTTTTTCAATGTATGAAGACAGGCTATTGAAAAGCAACAGCTGCTTAGGGGTCATAGCATCCATCCATATCTTCATCGTTTCACACCATAGACCTCATCCGTAATGAGAGGACTTTAACCAAAAATATTAAGAACCAAGTAATAAGTTTAGAGTAATGTTCCTAGATGCAGAAGTTAAGGTAGAACTTCTACCCTACGCCTAGGAAGATGAAGGTTAACCTATATAGGTCGCTGGGAAATCCTAAGCTTCTCCCGTGAGGGAAGAGGTAATTCACCTAAGCTCAAATCTCCTTTTACATTCGTTTTGCGGCGATAAAGAAAAAAGATTGTTTTTTCGCATAAAGTAAAAAGGATAAATAGATTAATCTAAAGCTCTTATTTCAACTTTGGCATCCTTATGACGAGCCTCCCATTTCTTATGGAATAAGACATATTTGAGACATCGCATTGCCTCGATATAGCAATTTCTTTATAATACCTAGATATCTCCTTCCGTATTACGCTGTAACCAATTTCCTCCGCCTTTATTGCCCTCCTTGTCCTCCCTTCGATCTTTATCAAACCATCTTGGGCAACTACTGTAACATTCGTTTCATCTAGAAGCGGGACATCTACCACTACAACGCATTCATCCTCTGTCTCATATGCTTCATGCAGAGGCTCATCGAAGGAAGAGGGACGGATTGACATGCTAGGATGAATAACATGCATTGACGAGAAGGCGTTTTCGAGCTCCTTCTCTAACTCTTTCATTCTCCTCCTTATGTAAGACCTGATTAGGTCAAACTCATCTTCCCAGGACATTCCAGCCCCCCTCATGTATATAGGAGGCTTGGCTGAGCCTCTGCCCCTCTCCCTGCCTGAGCCATTAGTCTTGCTGTCTGCTTCATCAGCTCCCTATTTCTCAAACGGATGTATTCGGCCTCTTCGAGGAGCTTCTGAACGCCTATATTTACGTCTATTATCTTTGATAGGGCCTCTATTGCGACTGAGGCGGCTTCAGGATCAGGAAGCTCGGGAAAAGCCTCAGCTAATAGAACGGTGGAGTCCAACCTAAACCTTCTGGCTTCTTTGAGAAAAATAGCGAATGGACCAAGTATGGCCCCCTCAGAGAATAGTGGGATACTTTTTTCTCCAAGCACCTTCTTTATCTTCTCACCGGAATATGCTGCGAATACGGAGGGCTTCTCTTTGTTCACCCTCTCCCCGCTCCCTAGGCCGGTAATCCCGATTACGAAATCTACCCTTCTTCTCATAGCATATTCCAGAAGGGCATAGCTGAAGACTTGAATCGTTGTTGCTGGTATGGGTATTTCGGATGCGATCATCAATATATTTTCCTTCTTGAAAAGCTTCATAGGAGGTTTAGCTTCACCATCTTTAACGAACACGACCGGAGGAGTGAGCCTAGGGATATCGATCCCACCCACTTCCATCGGCCCCATCTCCCTGATTATATGGCTTATCGATATACCCCCGACCAAACCAGCATCAGGAAAACCAACTATCAAATACGATGGCGAATTAAGCTCAATATCTTCATACTCTTGAAAAACTATTCCCTCGATCTCTTCCTCGTTCTTGACCTTGGGCATGGATTATCAGCACTCATTATTTCTTTTCAACTCTCGAGGATATAAGCTCTGCGTATTTTTGCGGAGTCAGGAGCTCCCGTATCTCTTCTTTATCTTCTACCTTTATCTTGATTATCCACCCATTTTCATAAGGGTCGTTGTTGATTAGTTGTGGGGCTTCTAATAGAGTTTCATTTACTTCAATCACTTCCCCGCTCAATGGAGTGTAGACGTCTGAGGCTGCCTTGACTGAATCAAGAGTGGCTACGGCATCCCCCCTTTTCACCTTCTTACCCTTTTCAACGAAGTCGACGCCGACCACATCCCGAAGCTGTTTCTGCGCGTAATCTGTTATTCCAATCGTTGCCACATCCCCCTCGATTTTTACCCATTCATCTGTTTCAGTATATAGTAAATCTGACCTAACAGTATAGTTTTTTACAGTTATCAAGCTCATACTACTCCCTCGGTTATACTTGAGTCGTCAAGCTCTTTTAATTTTATCATATTGAATGATTTTATTTACACGAAATCTTCTTTAATTAATTCTATTCAATTTAATTATAGGTGAGAAGTTGAACGAATTACCACTGAAGCGAGTTCACGAAGAATTAGGAGCTAGTTTCGGAGAGTTCGCCGGCTGGCACGTTCCGATGAACTATGGTTCTGTTCTTCAAGAGCACTTAAGCGTCAGAAATGAAGCGGGCATATTTGACATCAGCCACATGGGTCGAATAAAGATCAAGGGTGAAGATTCGCTTAAGCTACTTGAAAAGATCTTCACTAAAAAAATACAAAAAACCAAGGAAGGAAATCTCAGCGGTCCAACTCTGGCATTGAACGAGGTAGCTAGGGTGATAGATGACGAGATGCTTTATAATTTGGGCGGAGGAGAGTATCTCAGCGTTACAAACGCTGCCTCTAAGGATAGAATGCTCCAGCATCTGAAAATGATAACTGCGAAAGAGGGTTTTAAGGTAGAAATTGAAGACCTGACCTGGGATTACGCTTTGTTTGCTGTTCAGGGACCTAAAAGCTTCGATGTCGTGTCAACTTTCGGTATGAAGGAAGCTCTTGACCTCAAGCCTCTTCAATTCATAGTATTTAATCCTTCAGAGAAAAATGGGATTTTCCTGATAAGCAGGAGCGGATGGACGGGGGAAGAAGGCTTTGAGTTGTGGGTTGATGTCAAAAAAGCG
>JAEMPT010000068.1 GCA_022759165.1 Thermoprotei archaeon | reverse complement strand
ACCTTTATCTATTAATGCAACATATGGTAAATACACCATGACACTCTCTCCAGAATACTCTTCCATCTACTCGACTATGAGCATCTCATTCAGCGTCCCGGAGAACCTCTCCCTATCTCTATCGATAGATAGACATCCGTTCGTCTACGGAGTCCAGGTTTTGGATTCTACTAGCAAAGCTCCTGCGATCGGCATTTTCCTCGTGGAGATAGTGGATACGCTAGGAGTATCGCACAGCGCATATACAGATTTGAACTCCATAGCTTATGTCTCTCTCAACGACGTTGGCAACATGAATATAAGCGTGACGCCGGCAGACGATGCGACTTCAAAGATCTATAAATCCGCATCCTTCGAAAAATCGATATACTTCCAGGTCGTTTCCCCATTCTATATAGATAGGAACAACTACACCCTTACTCTAATCGTAAAGGACCTCGATACAAACATACCCGCCTCAGGCGCTACTGTGAAAATAGGGCCCTACTCACAGACTGTAGGACCTAATGGGACGCTCCAGTTCGTTCTTCCCGCGGGAAACTATACCGTCACTGTTCAAGGTGGTATATACGCGACGGCGCAGAAGGCCATATTGCTTTCTGGAAACATTACTCAAGAAGTAGGAGTTAGGAGGATCCTCGGCACCATGACGGTTAGGGTTTATCAGGCCGGGGGAACACCTATAGCCAATGCGATCGTCTCCATAGACGGAATAGATAATATAAACACCTTCACTTTCGTCACAGACTATACTGGAGAGATATCTACGAACATACCTCTTGGATTGTACAAGATCACGGTAACAGCCAGCGACTATGTAACGCAAACGAAGGTCTGGAACATAACCAACACTACTCCACAGCTTGTAGAGGTGAAGATGAACTATACGGTTCTAGGATACTTCAAGGCATATGGCATATACATCTTGGTGATTATCGTCGCAGCTGCATTGATACTCTACATGAGGAGGTACGTGAAGAAGAGGCTCGATGTCCTTGCCCAGAAGGAGCTCGAAGAGGTGTTCTGATGATGCCTTCTCTAAAGCAAAAATCGAAGTCGAAGGAACTTAGCAACTCCGGAGGGAAGGAGAAGAGCGAGGGAAAGGAATCTACTTTATTCTTCGAGCGTCTTTTTGAAGAAGGCGTTACCATTTACCACATGCAGAGGGCAGGCGGTTATACCTTTGCGGAAATAGGTGCCAACTACGGTGAAGTTGAGAGATATCCTCTGAATCCTCCTTGGGCCTACGCTAGGATAATGTTCAACAAGGAAGACGGGACCCACCTCTATGTGATAGACGAGGTAACCCTCTCGCCTCTCGAGAGGAAGATCTACGGAATACTTTTGAACATAATAATACATGAGCTTCAGCCTCCCCCGAGCGGAGTTGATGCGCTGCAGTACTTCAAAGAAAAGGCTAGAGAGATACTAAGGAAGTACGCAATAAGGATGGGAAGGACGCCGGGCGTCTCATGGGCTAAGATGATGTATTATATAGAGAGGGATGTGGTGGGATTCGGATACATAGACCCTCTGATGAGGGATCCCTACATAGAGGACATATCATGCGATGGGGTAGGGAAGCCTATATACGTTTGGCACAGGAACTACGAGAGCCTCCCGACTAACCTGAAGATAGATGATGAAGATGCCTTAGACAGCTTTCTAGTTAGGCTGGCGCACCTCGCTGGGGCGCACATAAGCGTCGCTTTCCCAATAGTAGACGCAATTCTCCCTGGCGGCCACAGGCTAGCTGGAACGTTCAAGAAGGAGGTAACCACAAAGGGATCCACATTCACTGTGAGGAAGTTCAGGGAAGACCCGATAACGCTAGTTGACATGATAGGTTGGAACAACATCTCCCCAGATATCGCAGCATACCTCTGGATGATGCTTGAGCATAAGATGACAGGTCTGATCCTAGGAGTCACGGGATCCGGAAAGACCACAGCCCTGAACGCAATAGCTTCTTTAATTAGACCATCGATGAAGGTCGTAACCATAGAGGATACCCCAGAGCTTAGGCTCCCCTTGGAGAACTGGGTGCAATTAGTTACTAGGCAGAGCTACGGGATAGGAGCGGAGAAGATAGGAGAGGTGAACCTCTTCGACCTCATAAGGGTAAGCCTTAGGTATAGGCCGGACTACATAATAGTCGGGGAGGTGAGGGGAGAAGAGGCTTATGCTCTAATGCAGGCAGTGGCAACTGGACACGGAGGTCTAACGACGCTGCATGCGGAGAACGTGGTCCAGGCAGTCAACAGGCTAACCAGCGAGCCAATGAACACACCTAAGAGCTTCATCCCATTCTTGAACTTCGCTCTAGTGACTAAGAGGCACATGATAATAGCGCCCGACGGCAGCTTCCAGATCGTCAGGAGGGTAACTAACCTTTGGGAGATAATTGAATATGGAGATTATGTGGAGGTCTTCAGATGGGATCCCGGCAAGGACGTTCACATGTCCGATGTATCTAAGAGCACGATGCTGAAAAAGGTAGCGGAGATGAGAGGTAAGGATTGGGCCTGGGTAGAGGAGGAGCTTCTCAGGAGGAAGCAGGTTCTCCTATATCTGAAGAAGGAGAACAAGAGGTTCTACCTAGATATTGCGAAGGTCATAAGGATGTACTATCAGAAGCCGGAAGAGACGATGAGAGAGGTGAGGGAGAAGCTTTCATCCGAGCCTCAGGAATCAGGAGCAGGGGGGCAGGCTTGAATAAGGAGGAGAGGAAGGAGAGAAAGATTCCTCTGAGGCTCATATACGATAGGCTCTCTTTAATTTATTTCGGGGAGCTTGGGAAGAGGCTCGCGAAGGCATACGAGCTAGAGGACAAGCTAACAAAGGCAATGATATTCACGCACCCAGTCGTCTATGCATCTAGGCTCCTTATGGACTCATTCGTTGTCGCAGTCCCATCGATTTTAGCAGCGATAATCCTTTTCATAAAATACAAATTTTTGCTATCCATCTTAGGGGCAATGGGAGTAATAATCCCAGTCATAGTCCTATTCATCCCCGTCATATTCTTCTTGACAAAGATAGCAGTTTTAGGTTCCGCTATGTCTTCCAGGGCTCATGAGGTTGAATCCGAGCTTCCACTCTTCGCCTCATATGTTACCTCAATGGTAGTCTCAGGGATAAGCCCAGAAAGAGTGATAGAAACAGTTGCTGAAACCGATCTGTTCTACGCGATAAAGAAGGAGGCGCAACTCATAAAGAGGAACATAAAGGTTCTGGGCATGGACGCTCTGACTGCGATAGAGGAGGTTGCAAAGAACCATCCGAGCAGAGAGTTCAGAGAGTTCATGATGGGGTACACCTCTACGATAAGGGGAGGAGGGGACGTTTCCCATTACTTGCAGCTGAAGACAGAGTCCTACTTCAAGGAGAAGGAGAGGGATATGGAGAAGATGGTTGACAGGGTTAGCCTAACTCTAAGCACCTACATGATAATCTACGTCTTAGTAGGGCTCACCGTGAACATAATCATAGCGATACAGGGGGCAGGGTTGGCCAAGTTCATAGGCGGGACCACGGACGTAATGCCCATGATAATCGCCTTCAATTACATACTCATGCCTATGCTTACCATATTAATGATATATATCATTGGAGGTTCGCTGCCATCATACCACGTAGCCTATAGAGAGCCCTATCTTTCTCTTTTCGTTTCAGCACCAGCGGGAGCTCTGATCTTCTCCCTCATGATGGCCTTCGGCGGCTACAGGGCTTTCATTTCACCGGATCGCTTAAACATGACATTAGCTATATTGGCAATAGGAGTCGCATTCATTGTGGCTTCGATCCCGCCGATAATTGAGTGGAGGAGGATAGACAAGAGGGAGAAGGGAGTCGTGAAATACCTCGGCAGCTTCCTCACAGATCTCGCGGAGATAAGGAAGGCTGGGCTGAACCCGGAGAAGAGCATAATCTATCTAAGTAGCAGGGACTATGGAAGCTTCAACCCGATACTGAAGAAGCTATCCTCAGCCCTTCAAATAGGGCTGAACATAAAGAAAGCTGTGAGGCTCGCGGTTCTAGGATACAAGAACTGGTTCATGAGGACCATAATGAGGATGCTCGTTGACATCGTCGAGTATGGGGGAGGGACTCCAAACTTATTGGATACGATAGCTGCTTATGGTAGGAAGCTCTCTGACTTCGAAAACCAGCTCAAATCAGCGCTCAGGACAGATACATATTTGCCTTATCTGGGCTCCATACTGAACATAATCTCCACCGTCATGATAATTTACCTGATGGTAAGCTCTATCAATATAATGCAGCCCGTTGGGCCTGGAGGACCTACATCGGCGGCTATGGCAGTGAACCCAACATATCTCTCCACGCTTACTTTCCAGCTACTCCTTAGCCTCATTTTGAATTCATGGCTGGCGGGCCTTCTCGTTGGGAAGGCCGTCTCAACCTCAGTCGCGGGCGGATTCAAACACTCAGCGGTGCTCACAGCTCTAAGCGTTGCTGTTGCTATAATAACGATAGATGTGCTGCTCGTGCCTCTCTTCTCTTTGACGAGATGATGAGGTAATACCTCAAATTTTCTTCTTGAAAAGATTTTTAAAAAAGGTATATTTATATATGAATCGACCATAATTTTGTATTAGTGAGACCTCTGAAATCATAGGTCTCCTTAAAGAATAGGGGGCCTTGCTTTTTTTTGAAAGAGGTCTGTATAGCATAAAATGGTTTGCTTTTTTTATACCTAGTAGGA